>JBAUOG010001164.1:0-35930 GCA_049579625.1 Bryobacteraceae bacterium | reverse complement strand
ATTTAACCGTCTCGCGATCCACGTACGTCGCCATCACTTCGATTTGGCCGCCATGCGGGGCTTCCACAGGTGAGAATTCGTTCTTTAAGAAGTCCATCAACCGCGGCGCGTAAGTGGCAACGTCCTGTGAAAGATCGGCGTCGATGACAAAGATCCGGTATTTGCCTGAAGGCGCGTAGCGGGCGGATCGGCAAACTGTACTAGTCCTGGAATATCGACAGCGGCATCGGTCTGGCCCAATAGAGGCAGGCCTGCGATGAAGAGCAAGAACCACAGAATCTTCATTGGCTGAACGAGCTTCGGAGTTTTTCTCAGAACTTAGTTAGAGCAAGGGGCGCTGCCATGACGACAGCGCCCTTTGTCTCTTTACACAGGTGTTGCGTGGCTTAGCCGCTCATCGCGGCGAGGAACTCCGCATTGCTGCGAGTCTTGCCGAGTTTATCGAGGAGAAGTTCCATCGATTCGACGGGCGACAAAGGATTGAGGACCTTTCGGAGAATCCAAACGCGATTAAGCTCTTCACGCGGCATAAGCAGTTCTTCCTTACGCGTGCCACTCTTGTTGATATCAATGGCCGGAAATACGCGCTTGTCGACCAGCTTGCGGTCGAGATGGATTTCCATGTTGCCGGTACCCTTGAATTCTTCGAAGATCACGTCGTCCATACGGCTGCCGGTATCGACCAGCGCGGTGGCAACTATGGTGAGCGAGCCGCCCTCTTCGATGTTGCGGGCGGCGCCGAAGAAGCGTTTCGGACGCTGGAGAGCGTTGGAATCCACACCGCCGGAGAGCACCTTGCCGGAAGGCGGCACAACGGTGTTGTAGGCACGAGCCAAGCGGGTGATGGAATCGAGCAAGATGACGACGTCGCGCTTATGCTCGACCAGCCGCTTCGCCTTCTCGATCACCATTTCGGCTACTTGGACGTGGCGGGAAGCAGGCTCGTCGAAGGTGGAACTGATGACTTCGCCGCGGACTGAGCGCTGCATGTCGGTGACTTCCTCAGGACGCTCATCGATGAGCAACACGATGAGGTTGGCTTCGGGGTGGTTGGTGGTAACGGAATTGGCGATGCTCTGTAGCAGCATCGTTTTACCGGTGCGAGGCGGAGCGACGATCAGCCCGCGCTGACCCTTGCCGATGGGCGTCAGCAGATCCATGACCCGGCCCGAGAAATTGTCTTTGGCGGTCTCGAGCTTGAACCGTTCGTCGGGATAGAGCGGTGTCAGGTTGTCGAAGAAGATCTTGTTGCGGGACTCCTCCGGTGGTTCGAAATTGATCGCGTCTACCTTGATGAGGGCGAAATAGCGTTCACCTTCCTTGGGCGGGCGGATCTGGCCCGAAACGGTGTCGCCGGTGCGGAGGTCGAAGCGGCGAATCTGCGAAGGCGAGACATAGACGTCGTCGGGGCCGGGAAGGTAGTTATACTCCGGCGCGCGCAGGAATCCAAAACCGTCGGGCAGGCATTCCAGCACGCCTTCGGAGAAGATCAGGCCGCTCTTCTCCGCCTGCGTCTGGAGAATCTTGAAGATGAGCTCCTGCTTACGCAGTCCGGCCGCGCCGGCAACGCCCAGATCTTTGGCGGTCTGGTTCAGGTTCTGGATGCTCATGTCCTTGAGCTCAACCAGATCGAGCGTGGCAGCACCGTTCTTCTGGTTCTGCTGGCCGGTGTTGCCGATCGAGTGGCGGCCGCGGCGTTCGGGCTGTGGCGGAGGAGCGGGCGGGCGCTCGTCGGCTTGCGGCTTGGCTTCCGCTTTGTTCTCGGCGGGCTTACTCTCGACCGGAGTTCGGGCCGGTTGTTTGGCGGCCTCGCCGTTGACTTTCCCATCGGGAACCTTTATTTCCGGCGCCTTGCTCTCAGACTGTCGGGACTCGCTGGCTGCGGCCTTGAGCTTGGCGGCAGTTGGTTTCTCCGGCTTCAGTTCGGCGCCGTCAGCGGACTTCCCTTCTGGCTTAGAAGACGGTCTTGCTTCGGCCGCCGGGGTTTCTGCGTCTGGTGATTTTTCTTGGGGCTGGCCTTCGGTGGCCGCCGCGGGGTTTACTACTGGTTCTTGATCTTCGAGATGACTTGCCAAATTTCCCTCACTCCTCGGCCGTCTAAGGCCGAGAACGGCACGGGCTCATGGTCCGGTAACTGCTTCCGGATCGCGGCCATGCCGGTGTTTAGTTGGTTATTGCTTTTCAGCTTGTCGATTTTGGTAACAATTACCTGATATCGACGGTTATGGAACTCAAGCCAGGCTTTGAGTTCCAGGTCCTTTTCCATACACCCTCGGCGGGCGTCAATCAATATGAAAGAGAGCGCCAGACTGTTGCGGTTCAGCAGGTAGGCCTCTATCAACTTCTTCCACTCGTCTTTCTTGTCGAGCGGCACCTTCGCGTATCCGTATCCTGGAAGGTCTACGAACCGCAGATCTTCCTCGATCTGGTAGAAGTTGATGAACTGCGTGCAGCCGGGTTTCGAACTGATAAAAGCCAGCCCGGGCTTGCGGACAAGCCGGTTCAGCAGGCTCGACTTGCCGACATTACTTCTACCGAGAAACGCAATCTCACTAAAGCGCCGCTGCGGGCTCGATTCCGGCGGGAACTGCTGCGGGTCGGCAGCGCTGATAATCAGGCTCGGCGCGAATACCGCTGTTTCCACCACAAACTTTTTCCCCGCGATGACAGATTCCTACTAACCCTAATGGGTTACATTCTCTTCGGCTGAACGAGCTGTCAGTTCAGCGGCCGTCGGAGCCGGGCTCAGCGGCAGGGCGACTATCTCCCGTTCGAGGGCCAACTTCAGAACCTCGTCCATCGATGAAACACTGAGCAATTTCATGTCCTTCCGGATATTTTCGGGGATATCGGCCAGGTCCTTTTCGTTGTCCTTCGGGAGAAGAACTTCGAAGATATTGTGCCGGTGGGCGGCGAGGAGCTTCTCTTTGAGACCGCCGATGGGTAAGACTTTACCGCGGACCGTGATTTCGCCAGTCATGGCGATATCGCCCCGAACCGGGATGCCGGTCAACGCACTACAGATGCTGGTCGCGATCGTGATGCCCGCGGACGGCCCATCCTTTGGTATTGCACCTTCGGGAACGTGAACGTGAATGTCCAGATGGCGATAGAAGTCCTTCGGCAGACCCAGAGACTGTGCGCGAGATCGGATATAGCTCATGGCGGCGTGAGCCGATTCCTGCATGACGTCGCCGAGCTTACCAGTGGTGGTCATCTTGCCGCGGCCTTCCATGACGGCGACTTCAGTGGTGAGAATGGACCCACCGACCTCAGTCCAGGCCAGGCCCGTGGTGGCGCCTACTTCATTGTGCTTGTCGACATCGAGATCGCGAAAACGCGCGGCACCGAGCAGTTCCGTAACGACTTCCGGAGTGACGACAACCTTATCGATGGCAACCAGTGCCGGCTCTTCCTTGGCGGCTTTCTTGCGATTCTTCTTAGCAGGAGCGGCCTCGGCTTTGGCAGCCGCCTCGGCTTTCGCGGCCACTTCGGCCGGCGAATCCGGGTCGTCGATCACTTCCGGTGAATCGAGCGCCACATGCTCCTCGGTGGCCGGCTGCGCATCAACCACCCGACGGGCGATCTTGCGACAGACGTTGCCCACCTCGCGTTCGAGATTTCGAACGCCCGCTTCACGGGTGTAGGACTGGATGAGAGTTTGCAGACCGGCGTCCGTGAACGTAAGCTGCCCTTCGGGTATGCCCGTTTCCTTGAGCTGTTTCGCGACCAGGAACCGCTTGGCGATCTCCAGTTTCTCGAGCTCGGTATAGCCGGAAAGACGTATCACTTCCATGCGATCCTGCAGAGCAGGTGGGATGGTGTGCAGCACGTTGGAGGTCGCGATGAAAAAGACCTGGCTCAGATCGTACTCAACGTCCAGGTAGTGGTCCTGGAACATGAAATTCTGTTCGGGATCGAGCACTTCGAGCAGCGCCGCGGACGGATCGCCGCGGAAATCCATTGACATCTTGTCGATTTCGTCGAGCATGAACACCGGGTTGCGGGTGCCGGCCTTTTTCATCATTTGGATGATCTGGCCGGGCAGTGCGCCGATGTATGTGCGGCGATGACCGCGAACTTCCGCTTCGTCGCGAACACCGCCCAGTGAGAGTCGAACGAACTTACGCCCGGTGGCCTTGGCGACCGACATCCCGAGCGAGGTCTTGCCCACGCCGGGAGGTCCAACGAAGCAGAGGATGGAACCCTTGGGATTCTGGACCAGGCGGCGGACGGCCAGGAATTCGAGGATTCGCTCCTTGATCTTCTCGAGACCGTAGTGATCGGACTCCAGGACCTGGCGGGCAAACTTCAGGTCGCGGATTTCCTTAGTCTTCTTCTTCCAGGGCACGGCCAGCAGCCACTCAAGATAGTTCCGCGAGACGGTGGATTCCGCGGACATGGGTGGCATGCCTTCCAGCCGCTTCAATTCGGAGATGGCCTTCTCCTGCGCGTCCTTGGTCATGCCGGCGGCATCGATCTTCTTCTTCAGTTCGTCGAATTCGCTTTTCTCGCCGCGGCCCAGTTCCTTCTGGATGGCCTTGATCTTTTCGTTGAGGTAATACTCTTTTTGAGCGCGCTCCATCTGGCGCTTTACGCGGCCTTGGATAGTGCGGTCCACGTTGAGCTTCTCGATCTCGATGTCGAGCATTTCCGCGACGCGGTTGAGGCGGTCGATGGGATCGAAAATTTCCAGCAGCTCCTGCTTTTCCTCGATCGTGAGCTGGAGGTTGGCGCCGACAGTATCCGCCAGTTTGCCCGGATCGTCCACCCGGATGGCGGCGATCATGGTCTCATAATTTAGATTCTGGCTGAGCTTGACGTATTGCTCGAATAGATTCGTGACACGGCTAATAAGGGCTTCAAGCTGGCTCCCCTGCTCCACCTTGAAGCTGGTGGTTTTGACGACGGCGCGGAAATAGCCTTCTTCCTCGCTTACGGAGATGATTTTTCCGCGCTCAACACCTTCGACCAGGACCTTTATGTTTCCGTCGGGGAGCTTCAAGCTCTGGACAATGTTGGCCACCGTACCCACGGAATAGATCTCATCGGGACGGGGTTCGTCGATGGAGGCGTCGTGTTGGGTAGCAAGAAAGATCTTCTTTTCGCCGGCCAGCGCCTCTTCGAGTGCTCGAACGCTGGAATCGCGCCCGACCACAAACGGGGTCATCATGTAGGGGAATATGACGACGTCCCGAATGGGCATCATAGGCAAACGTTTTGTATCGGACTTGTCTTTACTTGTCACCATGGATTATCACCAGTTAAAGATACGGGAAGTATGAACGGTCTTGCCGCAAGGATCCACGCCCAGGTTATGAACCCGGCGCGGAGTGCCAAACGCGGCGATATAGAGAAAAACTCAGCTCCAAACATTAGAGGAGTCAAGAGAGCGTAAAGTCTTGGGAATTAGTAAACGGCGAAAGCGCGTCAGTCAGAGCACGCGATTCGAAGATCTGATTGACAGATCTTAATCAGCCGGCTTTTTCAAGCACAGCCATATTGATCTTCTGCGACATTACCATCTCTTTGGTCACAACGAATTCCTTGACCTTTTTGAACGTGGGGAGATAGTACATGAGGTCGAGCATCAGATCTTCAAGGATCATCCGCAGGCCGCGCGCTCCGACTTTACGCTCCATAGCCAGAAGGGCAACCGCCTCCAGAGCGTCTTCGCTAAACTTCAGTCTAACATTCTCAAATTCGAACAACTTCTGGTACTGCCGAATAATAGCGTTCTTGGGCTTGGTAAGAATCTGAACCAGCGCATCCTTGGAGAGGTCCTCCAAGACCGCAGTCACCGGCATGCGACCGATGAACTCGGGGATAAAACCGTACTTGATCAGGTCGACCGGCTGGACTTGGGCCAACAGATCCACATCTCGGCGGACCGCAGTCGGCGAACGGCGGGCTGCATCCGCCTTGGCGTCGTCCGGAGGAACGAACCCGATTGACTTAGTTCCAATTCGTCGGGCAATCACTTTTTCGAGACCAACGAAGGCACCGCCGCAAATGAAGAGAATGTTGGTGGTGTCAACCGGCGTGAACTCCTGATGAGGGTGCTTGCGGCCACCCTGCGGGGGGACGTTTGCTACTGTTCCCTCCAGGATCTTCAACAAAGCCTGCTGTACGCCCTCGCCCGAAACATCGCGAGTAATGGAAGGGTTTTCGTCTTTTCTGCCGATTTTATCGATTTCGTCGATGTAAATAATGCCTGTCTGACAGCGCTGAACGTCCCAATCCGCATTTTGCAGGAGGCGCAAAATGATATTCTCGACGTCCTCGCCAACGTAGCCGGCTTCGGTGAGAGTGGTGGCATCCACGATCGCAAAGGGAACATCGAGAATGCGCGCTAAAGTCTGCGCCAGTAAGGTTTTACCGGTACCGGTGGGGCCGATAAGCAGGATGTTGGATTTCGAGAGTTCTACCTCGCTCCCTCGCTGCTTGTTCATTTGAATGCGCTTGTAATGGTTGTAAACGGCGACGGCCAGCTTTTTCTTGGTGCCTTCCTGGCCAATTACGTATTGATCGAGGTATTCCTTTAATTCGAGCGGGCGAGGGAGCTTTCCTGGTGTACCGTAACTCTGCTCATGCCGATCGTCTTCAATAATCGAATTGCATACAGCGATGCACTCGTCGCAGATATAAGCGCGAGGGTAATCACTGGGTGAAGAGATTAGTTTGCCAACAACATCTTGGCTTTTGTGACAGAACGAACAACGAAGGGAGTCGTCAGATCCGGCGCGCTTCAAGCAGGTTCTCCAGGATGAGGAGGATCAAAGGTTCCGTGCCCCGATCGGTAAAAGCTACGACCTCAGTATAACAGCTTTACAGTAATTAGGAGCCCGCCAGTGAAAGGGGTTGTCGGCCCCGGGGGGCGGCAGGCGCTGGGCTCGAGGAGGGGCGTCTCCGCTACATGACCGAGCGAAGGCGCTCCTGTTTGCTCACGATCTGCTTGATCCGAACGCCGAAATTGCCCTCGACGACCACCACCTCGCCCCGGGCAATGGTGCAATTGTTGACAATGATATCGACCGGCTCTGAAACCGATCGGTTTAGCTCGACGATAGAACCCGTGGTGAGCTTAATCACGTCTTTGAGGGGAAGCTGGGCGCGCCCGAACGACACGCTGATCGGCAGTTCGACATCGAGCAGGAGATCCAGGTTCCTCGTGTTGACGGCGAGAGAGTCGACTGCGACGCTTGCGGCGAGGGCGTGAGTTGGCATGGAGCAGGCGCCCGAGGTTGGTAGGGCGACAGCCATGGAGACCGGATAGGAGCGAGCGCCCATGACCAGCCGGAACTGGGATATGTGCCTCACGCTGGCTGGGAGCTGGTCGGACTGCGTCACTGCCGCCGCGCGCACCTCACATTTGTACTGCGCAGACAACTGTGAGGCCATTCCGGCGGCAGCTTGGCCCAGCATTTTCACGAGGCTCTGGGTGGCGTGTCCGGGCCCTTCCGCTTCGACAGTCGAAGGTCTAACAGGAACGCCGACGCAGAGCACAGCCTCCCGATCCAGGCCGAGACTCACTGAACCGCCGAGAGGTGTGAAAGTCTGATGAAACCAACAATTGGGAGAGGTTAAGGGGGGCTTGCCATCGTCGAGCAACTCCACCTGCTCGCCGAGCAGAGAAGTCAGGGCGGCAACAAAGTGCCCGGTCCAGGCTTCGAAGAACTGGTGGACCGCCTCGTCTGAGAGGGTCTGGTCAAGGTGTGAATCTGACATGAGAGTCTTTCCAAAACCCGCCCGGCAATTACACTGGCAGTGCCGCGGGCCTGAGACCTACGCTGCTCCTCGTTCCTGAGGCCAACGCTTCTTCATGAAGGAGCGCAGGCGAAGGATTGCTTGCGACTTCAGTTGGGAAATGCGCGATTCGTGCAAATCGACGATTCTCGCGATTTCGCGCAGCGTCATTTCCTCGTAGTAGTACAGGCTCAATACGGTCTTTTCGATAACGGGCATGCGATCAATCGCCTCGGCCAGAATACGAACCAGTTCAGCTCGCTCGAACAGATGAGACGGCCACGTCTCTTCGTTGTCCGAAAGGTAGCGGAGGAGGTCGCGCCCTTCCTCTTCGCCGCCCGCGTTTTCCAAACTGCCCAAGGTGAGTCCCCGAACCTCAGAGAGCCAGTTCTGATATTCACTCACTGGAACGCGGAGGTGTCCGGCAATTTCTTCTTCTGATGGCGTGCGCTGGAGTTGTTGTTCCAGCACGGCAATGGAAGCCTCGATGAGTTTCGCGCGTTTCCGTTGCTGGCGGGGCGCCCAATCGAGACCACGCAGGCTATCGAGTATGGCGCCGCGGATCTTGTATTCGGCATACGTTTTGAGCTTGACGTCATGGCTGGCGTCGTAGCGGTCAATCGCTGAGATCAAGCCAAGCACGCCGGTGGAAATGAGATCGTCGAGACTGACCGAAACGGGCAGCCGTTCGTGAATGCGGCGCGCGATCAGCTTGACCTGAGGAAGATGCTCAAGAATGAGCTGCTCGCGGAGTTCAGCCGTGAGTGTTTCGCCGATCACGGGCGCTTCGATTTCAGCAGGCATGACGGATTCCTTCATTTAACGGTCCCGAGACAGATCACGCGGACGCCGGACGGAATCTCGTTGTGAGCGAGCACCGCCAGCGCGGGCAAAGCGCTTTCGGTAATCTGCCTAAGGAAATATCGGGCGGTTGAGCTGGTAAGTACAGCCAGATTTGACTCTGCGCTGGGGAAAGCTTGCGTAAAGCGGTCCACGATCAGGCGGATGCTGGCGGGAGGCAAGCTCAAGTGACTGCTTTGTTCGCCATGCTCGACTGCCTTCTCTATCAAGCGTTCCAATTCGGAATCACAAAAGTAAACCGGCAACTCACCGGAGACACTCAGAAATGGCTTCACAATGAAGCGCCGGATGGACTGCCGTACGAACTCCGTGAGCAAGATTGAATTCCTGGTAATCGCGGCGCCCTCTCCCAGCGCTTCCAGGACAGATGCGGCATCCTTGATGGAAACTCGCTCGCGGAGAAGATTCTGAAGCACTTTTTGGACGACGGCCAGCGAGATCTGCTTTGGAACCAGATCCTCAATCAATTTGGGTTGATCCTGACCGATGCGATCGAGGACCTTCTTGGCATCCTGCCGGGAGAACAACTCGTGGGCGTAGCGGCGCACAATCTCCGTCAGGTGCGTACCAAGGACGCTGACCGGATCAACCACCGTATAGCCAGACTGCCGGGCGGAATCGATCTTGTCGGCCGTAATCCAGACGGCAGGGATTTGAAAGGCGGGTTCGCGGGTAGGCGTTCCACCCAACGCGATGGCCTGATTTGTGGACTGGATCGCTAGCTCGCAACCGGATTGCAACTCGTACCGGCCCACCTCCATGCCCTTCAAGAGCAGGACATACTCGCGCGACTTGAGTTGGAGGTTGTCGCTGACCCGGACCGGCGGCAGCAGGTAGCCCAGTTCGGAAGCCAATTGACGCCGGATGACAGCGATCCGTTTCAACAGCGTTGAGTTGACGCCCCCTTCGAGCAAGCGCACCAGGCCCAGTCCTACCTCGATGGAGAGCGGTTCGACTTTGAGAACCGTTTCCAGGTCGTCCTTCGACTTGATCGCGCCAGCGGTTGCCTTGACCTGCTTCTGCTTTTGAGAGTCTTTCTTCAGCTTCCAGCCCAACGCACCGGATGCGCCGCCGAGGATCAGGAAAGGCAGCTTCGGAAGACCCGGGAAAACCGCCATCGTGCAGAGCACGCCTCCCGCCAGCAACAAGGGCTCGGCCGTGTTGAATAGCTGCTTTCGCACATCGGCGCCCAAACGGGTGTCGGATGTGGCGCGCGTCACGATGAGGCCGCCCGAAACGGAGATCATCAATGCCGGGATGACCGTGACCAGACCGTCGCCGATAGTCAGCACGGTGTAGGTCTGAAGCGCCCGGCTCAATTCCAAGCCATGCTGAAGCACACCGATCAAAAAGCCGGCGATGATGTTTATGGCGGTGATGATAATGCTGGCAATGGCATCGCGCTGCGTGAAACGCGAAGCGCCGTCCATGGCTCCATAGAATTCCGCTTCGGCAGCGAGAGCTTTCCGGCGGCTCCTCGCCTCCGCCTCGTCGATTAACCCGGAGTTGAGATCCGAATCAATCGACATCTGCTTGCCCGGCATGGCATCCAGCGTGAACCGCGCGGTGACCTCTGAAATGCGCACCGCGCCATGGTTAATGACTACATATTGAATTGCGATCAGCACGAGAAAAATCACCACACCGATGACGTAGTTGCCGCCGACCACGAAGTTGCCAAATGCTTCAATGACCTCGCCGGCTGCCTTCGTGCCCGTGTTGCCGTTCAAGAGGATCAACCGTGACGACGAAATGTTCAGTGAGAGGCGGAACAGGGTCATCAAAAGCAGCGTGGTGGGGAAGACGTTGAAGTCGGCCGCTTTGGTGATGTACATCGACGACAGCAGCACGATCACCGAGAACGTAATGTTGGCGGAGATCAACACGTCGAGAAGAACCGACGGCAGAGGCATGATCATGGCCAGCACAATGCCCAATACGGCGAGCGGGATGGCGAGCTCACTCCAGTTCAAGGAGTTCAGAACGGGTCGCCATCCGGCTTGAATCGGAGCTGTTCTCGCTGTACTCACAGTTTGGTGACTGATCCCGTGGCCGACTGCGCGAGCGATGGTTAACACGCCCGGAGTGACATCGCCGGCTAGCGGCCCTTATTCAAAGTTCGGTAAATGTAGGCCAAAACTTCAGCCACGGCGCGATATAGGTGCGGGGGGATTTCCTGGCCCACATCGGCAGCCTTGTACAGAGCTTGCGCAAGTGCCTGATTTTCGATTACCGGTATGCCGTAGCCCAGCGCTTTCTCCTTGATCAGTTGGGCCAGATAGTTCTTACCCTTCGCAACGACGGTGGGTACGGTCCGACTGTTCAGCTCGTAGTGCAAAGCGACGGCATAATGGGTCGGGTTGACGATGACTCCGGTGGCGCGCGGTAAGGCTTTCATCATGTTGCGGCGGGCGACATCCCGTTGCAGGCGGCGGATCCGCATCTTCATTTGCGGATTGCCTTCCAGATCCTTAGCTTCCTCGCGGATCTCGTGCTTCGACATCCGAAGCCGTTGGCGATGCTGGCGACGTCGACGGGCGTAGTCCGCCGCGCCGAGCAGGAATAGGATGAAGGTGATACGCCAAAGCAATTGGCCGATCATGTCGCGCGTCTGCGAAATCGCCGCTCCCAGATTCGTCACCGACAAGTTGCTGAGCACCACTAGCCGGCTTCGGATCTCCTGATACAAGAGATAGGCGATCACCGGCAGGAGAACGGCAGCGCGGACGGTGGACGTGATGTTGTCAGCTGGCAGTCGCGAAAGGCGACTTCCGGGCTGCAGACGGCTAATGTCCGGCACCAGTTGCTTGCCCGCCAGACCAAATCCAGTGCTGGCTAGCTGCGCGAAGAGGGTCACGGCCACCAGGACAACACCGGCTTCGGCCAGTGCCAGCATGGGCTTCCGGGCAATGACTCCACCCAGTCGGATCAGTTCATGAATGGTGAGCTCGTTCGAGGAGAAGGCCTGCTGGAGCAGCGTGGTCATCATCTCGCCAACTGCATTGCCCAACATCTGACCAGTCTTCAGAAGGAGCGTCAGGCCAACCGCGAGCTGAATGGTAGAGATGAGGTCTTTGCTGACCGGGAACTGACCCTCCCGCCGCGCTTTGACCAGCCGGTGTTGGGTTGGCTGTTCGGTTTTTTGGCTCTGGTCCGACATGACGGCACCCGACCGCTACGGCACAATGAGCCGGAGAATCCTATTCAGGAGAGCCGTAGCCGTCTGTTCGTAAATCGCCGGCCACCGAACCATGATGGCGCTCAGGAAAAACAGGGAGAGCGAGATCTTGGCCGGGAAGGCCAGCATGAGCAGCTGCATCTGGGCCTGGATACGGCTGATCACGGAGAGGCATAGATCGGTCAGCAGCAGCAACGCGACGGCGGGTAAGGCGAGTCGGAGTGCTGTGATGAACATCGTAGAACCCATCCGGATCACCTCCGTGACCGGCGCAGTGCCCAGTCCATAAATCAGCAGCTGCGACGAATCCCAATTCACGCTTGACATGGACAGGGCGAACATCCGAATCAGCTGACGGTGAATCCCAAAGGCAAAGAAGAAGAGTCCGGACGCTAATTGGCTGAGCACCTGGAAAACACCGCTATCTGCCTGGCTCGACGGGTCAAAGGTTGAGGCGAAGCTGAATCCGCTTTGCATCGAGATCAGTTGGGCGGCAAGCTGCAGGCTTTCCGTCAAAAAGGAGATCGTCATGCCAAGCACTAAGCCAAAGCCTGCTTCGCGGAGGATGGCGAGCAGAAACGCTCCCGCGGCCAAATCAGGAAACACTACGTGTGGCCAGAACGGAAACAGGCACACGGTTGTCGCGACGATGAGCACAACGCGAGCGACGGCGGGGACACTTTGAAAACCCGGCATCGGGATCAGGATGAGTGCTCCGCCCACTCTTGCCATGGTCAGCAAAAAGCCATACAGGACATCCAGACCGATATCGGCCTTAATGGGCATATTTTTCGAGGTGGCCGAACAAACGCTCGGTATAGGTCACAAGGCGCATCAGCAACCAGGGCAAGGTGATGAAGAGCGCGATAAAGAAGGCAGCGAGCCGGGGCACCGCCCCGAAACTGGGGTCCTGAATCGAGGTCAGAATCTGCAGCAGGCTGACCAGAATACCTACTACGAACAGCACCGCCAACAGCGGCAATGCCATCCACAGCGTGGTCAGCAGGGCCTGCTGTATCGTCTCGATTGCCAATTGGGCCGTCATGGCGTAACAAAGCTCCTGACCAGCGAGCCGAGGACGAGATTCCATCCGTCAACCAGCACAAACAGCAGAATTTTGAATGGCGCGGACACCATAACCGGTGGAAGTTGGATCATGCCGATGGAAAGAGTAATTGAGGCGACCAGCAGGTCGATGACGAGAAAAGGGAGGTACAGGATGGCGCCAATCTGGAAACCGGTGCGCAACTCGGAGATGATGTATGCCGGGATGAGGACGGTCAAGGAGACATCCGCGGGGCTGGCCGGCGGCGGCGTCTTTGACAGGTCCACAAACAGCCGGATGTCTTTTTCGCGTGCGAAACGCAAGAGAAAGGTCTTAAGTGGCTTGGACGAGGCTTCAAGGGCCTGTTCCGTTGTCAAGGTTCCTTTCTCCATCGGTAGCCATCCCTGCTTGTAAATGTCTTCCAGCACAGGATTCATGACGAGAATCGTCAGGAACAGCGCAAGGCCGACGATCACTTGATTGGATGGCGTCGTTTGCGTGCCAAGCGCTTGACGGAGAAAATGCAAAACCACCGTGATCCGCAGAAACGGGGTCAGGCACATGACAATCGCCGGCAACAGCGTAAGTAGTGTCAGCAGTATGACGATCTGTAGCGGAACGCTGGCAGTCTTGGCGTTCAAATCACTTGAGAGCGAGATGCCGAGTGGTGCGTTGGGCTGGTTAGCCTGCGCGGCCATCGGTGAGAGCAGCAAGCCCATCGCACAAATGATCGGTCTAACCGACACGGCTCTCCTCTGGTTGGGCACCAGGCGGCGTCGCTCGCTGAAACTCGCAGCCGGCTGTCGGGATCACCGTACAACCTTGCGGGTGGGTACAGAGCAAAACACTTTCGCCCGCCACCGAAAGAAGGTGAAGCCGGTGAGAAGGGGTCAATACTACCTGTTTTAAGACGCAAACGCCTGTCAGGTTATCGCCAGCAGTATTCAGCCGCCGCGGAAACGAGAACAGCCGGAGCTGACCTCGCGATCGAAGTGAGATGGGTTTGCCTAGGGCAGCCCTGCGGGCAAGGAGGAGCAAGCCGTATAGCAGCGCGATCACGAAGACACAGGACGCAATCGGCAAAAGCACTTCCATATCAGATGAGTGCTGGGGGGCTAGTCATCCTCTCGGAAATCTGTGATTCGCACGCCCACCGTGTCCTCGATGATGACGATTTCGCCAAAACAGACCAGCGACCCTCCTATCAGCACGTCGATGTTCTCTCCGGCCGAGCGTGGCAGGCGGATCACGGTGTCTGTGTCCAACCTTAGTATTTCTTTCAGCGTCAATGGCTTGCGGTCCAGCTGGACCTCGACATCGAGGCGTAAGTCCGCGAATTCGTCGATTTCTTGTAGCGGCGTCATGGTTCCACCGGATCAGCGTTATTGCGTTATTGGATGATGCTGATTGTGTCCTGGTTTATCTGGTCGGTTGTCGTCACAACCTTGGAGTTCGCCTGGTAGCTTCTCTGGAATACGATGAGGTTGGTAAACTCCTGTGCGATATCGACCGTGGAGGCCTCGAGCGAACTGCCTAAAATCTGGCCTCTTCCTCCGCTATTTGGTACCCCCACTGCTGGGTTCGATGTCAGACCACTCACTTGGTAGTTGTTGTTTCCCACAGCGATAAGGGAATCCGGGTTCCGAAAGCTTGCCATTGCGAGCTGCCCTACCGCGACCTGTGTGCCATCGGAATAGGTTGCTTCAATTGTGCCGCCATCGGCAATGTTAATCGTCGTCAAATTGGCCGCCGCGTTACCGTCCGCGGAGGGTGCCGAAACTGCAGATTTCTGTGCGTATTCGGTCGCAGTTGGATTGCCGTTGCTATCTAACAGATTTAGCGAGACGGCGCCGGCATTACCGAAGGTCGCGCTATCGCTGAGAGTCGCAGTACTGAGTGTGAAAGAAATTGGGTTGAAACAGGGAGTGGTAGTGGTGGATGTTCCCGAGGTCGTCGACGTAGTCGTCTGCAGGTTGCCATTGGCATCGAAGATCAGGAGTCCAGTATTACCGGTGGTTGCACTGCCTGTGGCGGTAGCGTCTTCGCCACCTGCAACCGTAAGGGGTATAGGCGGCGTAACACCATTCAACTGACCACTTACCGCCCACGTGTTGCCGCCTTGATTGGTAAATGTGACGGCGAGCGGATAAGACTGACCTTTGGAGTCGAAGACCTCCACAGATGTGGAGAATGTGGAACCGACCGGCGGATTGGTAGCGGTGTAGGTCGGCGCAGTGGCATCCAGATTCATGGTCAGCGATATGTTCTGGGTCGCGGTGGGTTGCCGGTTGGCACCGATCGGCAGTACGATGTTTCCAATGGCGCCGGATGTGTCGACTTGGCCGTTTACTGCCGTCCAACCCTGCACATTGTCACCGGCGGCATCTTGCAAGACTCCATTCGCGTCGGTCTTGAGATTGCCCGCCCTTGTATACAGATTCGTCGTTGCGTCATGGGGCTGGACGATCAAGAAGCCACTGCCTTGAATCGCCACGTCCAGCGGGCCGGTACTGGCCTGAATCGCACCTTCCGTGAAGATGCGTTCGGTGGTAGGAGGCGCGACACCCATGCCGATCTGCGTCGCTCCCGTCGCTCCCTGTGTCTGCGAGATGAGATCGTCGAAGACCGTCGTGTTTGCCTTGAACCCGGTTGTATTCAAGTTGGCCAGATTGTTTCCAACGACGTCGATGGCGGTTGATTCGGCATCGAGTGCGGATAAAGCCGTAGAGAGGGCAGTAAGCATAGTTTTCTCCTTGTTAACAATTGAGCCTTTATTGTGAAGCGGAGGCGGGCGTCGAACCGGCCGAGGAACCGGTCGGAGCCGTGGTTGCACTCGTAGCTGGGGTGAGGTCCGTAGTGATTGTCGAAACGCCTTGGTTGATGCTGATGACCTGTTGAAGTTCGCTGAGCTGGGCCAACTGCGACACGAATTGCGTCCCGTCTTGAGGATTTAAGGGATCCTGGTTCTGCAGCTGGGCGACAAGCAGCTGCAGGAACGTGTTCTGATTGGCGAGGCTGGAGGTGGCCGCCGAAGAAGCTGCGCTCGCAGATGGTGTGGTGGCTGGAGCCTGGGTCTGGCTTGTTGCCAGTGGATTGGTTAGTGAGAGTCCCATGATGGTGTTTCTATCCTTCTATGTGGTTTCTTGCTCGTTTATGTCGGCCCACTGATCACTTGGACTTTGCCGCTTCCTGTCCGGAGGGTCCTGCCAGTCGGGCACGCTCCGCTGGCGTCCTTGCTGATCGGACTGCTGCTGGTTCGATGAGTCTCGCGCGTCGTGGACGGCTGTTTGCAGCGGCGATTCGGAGAGGTCCGTTTTAAACCCCTGCTTTTCGAGACCTGCTGAAAGGGTGGAGAGATCCTGGCGCAACGTTGTTGCCGTCGCCTGGTCACTGCTGCGGACCGAGATCTGAACCTGGCCAGAACGATCAGACAGCCTAACACTGATGCTCTCCCCGGCTTCGCCCTGCAGCCGCAATTGCACGTCGTGAACCGATCCCTGTGGTGTTGGAGCCTTTGTCTCCGGCAGAACTATCGGCGGTCCAGTCGAAATACTTGCGGAGGAGGCCTCCGGTTTGAGCATCGCGTGCGGCGCCTGGGGAGTGGGAAGTATTTGAGCGGAGGAAGCCACCGTTCCGCTCAAACTGGCTGACTGGGCCGGGACGTCGGCAAACCCGCCGCTTGTGGAATCCGTACTGTGCTTGGCGGGGGTCTGACCGGTGCCGCCATCGAGGGCGATGGGGAGTTCGGAATCCGATCCGGTCGCAACGGATGCCGATCGCGTTATGACGGGACGAGGCGGCAAGGCTGAGCTGGCCGCACCTGCATCATTGCCGGGATTGGTCGGCGCCGCCGGGTTATTGGCCGCAACCGGATTCTGCGGTCGCAACGTGAGCTCGAATGAAAAGTGGTCGACGACACTCTGGGGGGCTGCATCTCCGGCGAGAAGTCCGGTCCTGCCGTAAATGGCCGTCGGCGGAATGGCCGGGCTGATACCACTACTTAGCAGCGGAGTGTCGGCGTTAATAGCGCTGCGGGCAGGTTGGCTCGCAGCCTTCACGGTACCGCCTTGAAACGGAGCAGGATCGGCAAGGGGTAGAAAAGATTCGCCCGGCAAGCCCGTTCGATCAAAGAGAGGCGTTTTGTCCTCTGTATCGGCGGGCAAGTTGCGTTTCGCCTTCGGCGTAGCGCCAGGACTTATCGCGTTTCGCGCGATGGGCGGAGCGGGCAGGACAGAAGCGGCTTGACTTGCCCGTGCGCTGACGATCGAGCTCGTGGTAGCCGCTTCAAGGCCAGATGTGAGATCCAAACCCGAACCCGTAGCGGACGCGCCGGCCGCCGGACTCGCCGAAACAATGGAAGATATCGCTGCCCGGCCGATTAGGGATGAACCCGCCGGACTAATGCTTGACGAAAGTAGCTTGTTCGTCTGTCGCTCTGGAGGGCTGCCTGACAGCGGAGATGAGTTCTGACTGCTGGCAGGACTCTGGGCTTCGTCGAGCGGTTTCGAGGAGGAGAAAGAGACCCAGGAAAGGATGTTGCGGGTTGAGGTTTGAGTGGCGGTAATTGGTTCACCCGGCGATTTTGTCTTGGGTTCAGTGACCTGAACCGGCGGGAGATCGGCTTGAAGGACAGCCACCGCTTGCATGTCCAAGATCGACTGAGCCATCGCTGGCGACGAAGGCACGGTGAACTGCGCCGAGGCGTCCTTGATTGACGCGGCCGAGACGGGCACGGCAGGAGCGTTCGGCGTCTTCGAAGAGACGGAAACGAATCCAGACCCTGCAGGTTGGAAGCGGTAGGCGTCGGTTGATGTCAACGCGCTTAGCGAACCCGCAGGTAAGGCCAGAATCTCGACTTGAGTTGTTTCGATCGAAGATAACTCAGCGAGCATTTGCCGCTGCGAATCCCAGGAAAGCGCGTTCCCAATTACGGACGAACTCGTTTCGTTCTGGGGCGTCGAATTTCCATTTGAAACACCTTGCGTGGACGAACCTTGATACAGCATCGGGAAAATTGATTGAGTTTCCGCCGACGCGGCTGGTGCGATTGCAGCGAAGGTTGGCAGGCTGACCACACTGCCCTGCTTGCAGGTTTCCTGCCAACCCGCAAGTCGTTCTATCAGCAACTACGCGAGCATGGATCGCTGAGTCGAGCTTTGATGGTTTCTTGGCGAACGCCAAGGAGTTGTCGTGTTGGTCGATCCACAACAAAAGGAAGTGGTTGATTTTGCGGTCTGCGAGCATTTCGACCTCTTTGGGCAATCAAGTGCACAAACGCTCACGGAGAAGCGTCATGGATCCACTCATTGCCACAGCCGCTAGCGGTATGCGCTCCCGAATGCAAACCTTGGACCTGCTGGCGAATAATATCGCCAACACCAGCACTTCGGGGTACAAGGCCGATCAGGAATCCTACAACTTGTACTTTGGCGATGACGCCTGGGATGCGTTCAATGAAGGCCGGCCGCCAACTAATGAGATGCCGGTGATCCAGCAAAGCTGGACGGACCTGGCCCAAGGTACATTGCTTGAAACCGCCAGCCCCTATGACGTGGCGCTGGCGAGTTCAGGGTTCTTCGTCGTGACCACATCCGGCGGGCAGTTGTTCACACGCAATGGACACTTCCGCATATCGAAGAACGGGCGCCTCGAAACCCACGACGGTTTTGCCGTACAAAGCAAGGGTGGCGGTGAAATTGTGATCGATCCGGCCTTGCCGTTTCAGATTGCGAAGAATGGCGACATAACACAAACCGGAAACACAGTCGCTCAACTGAGAGTCGTGACCGTTGATCAAGCCGATGGCTTAACTAAACAGAGCGGCGCGTACTTTCAGTTGACACCGGCGGCAAAGGCGAGTGAGCTAGACGATCCCGAGATCCAGCAGGGAAGGCTGGAGTCGTCCAACGTTCCTCCTGCCCAAGCGGCCGTCAAGCTGGTTAGCGTCATGCGTCAATTTGAAATGCTTCAAAAAGCGGTTCTTCTGGCAAGCCAGATGAATCAGCGGACCTTTGGCGAAGTTGCCAAAGTGCCTTCGTAAAGTCAAGCGTGCGAAAAACCGAATTACATTCACAAGAGGCCATATGATCCGAGCGTTATACAGCGCAGGCACTGGGATGACCGCTCAACAACTGAACGTGGATAACATCGCGAACAACCTCGCGAACGCGAATACTACCGGGTTCAAGAGCAGAAGAGCCGAGTTTGAGGATCTGCTCTATCAGAGTGTTGTGCAACCCGGAGCCTCAGCGGGTTCGCAAACCGTCGTTCCGACTGGCTTGCAGTTGGGCCTAGGCTCGCGGCCTTCCTCGAATGAGGTGATCTTCACCCAGGGCGACTTTCAGCAGACGAACAATCCACTGGACCTTGTCGTTCAAGGCCGAGGATTCTTTCAAGTGCGACAAACCAGCGGCCAAGAGGCCTACACCCGATCCGGCGCCTTCCATTTAGACCGGGACGGCAACATCGTAACTCAGGATGGCGATCCTCTAGATCCGCAAATCACAATACCTGCGGAGGCCCAGGCGGTAACAATCGCTGCGGATGGGACCGTGAGCTACACCCTGCCGAACCAGACGGCGTCGCAGGTAGCAGGGCAAATTCAATTGGCGAACTTCGCTAATCCAGCCGGGTTGAACAGCGTCGGTCACAACCTGTTCTTGCCGACCGATGCATCCGGGGATGCCGTCTTGGGAAATCCGGGTGGCCAGGAAGGCCTTGGGACGTTACAGCAGGGCTACCTGGAGGCTTCCAATGTCAGTGTGGTTGACGAATTCATCAATCTCATCGTGAGCCAGCGGGCCTATGAGGCAAACTCGAAGGTCGTGAAGGCTGCTGATGAGATGTATCAGCAAGTGAACAACATTACTCAGTAGGTTTCTATGCGCTTCATCCTGTCGCTGGTCCTGCTAATCCGGCTTGCGGATGCTGCCGACAGCGCTTCGGTTTCTGCCGAACCGGCCTTGCAATGTGCGGCGTCGCGGCAGAGCGCGTTCGGGCTATATAACAATCAAAGGCCGACTCCTAGACTCGCACCTGGTCCCCTTTTTTGGGAGCATGAATCGAGCGAAGAGGCGGTCACAAGCAGACAGCCTACCCAGGTTGAGCCGGGTGCGATTGCGAAGCAAAACTTAAACAACACGCCACATGTGATAGTCGAGGCCGAGATCGAAAGGGCGATCCGGGTTGCCTTGGGTGGGCGCAAAGGGGAGTTGCGGTTGGAGATCATGGCGCACTCTCGTGACGTCCTTTCAGCGGGAGAGGCCGAATTCCCGCTGTCGGGAGCCTCCAATCCCTCACCCTTGCATCCGGAAACCGCGATCTTGTGGCGCGGCTACTGGCGGACTCCGGATGGACGCAGCACTCCGATATGGGCTCGTGTGCGTGCACTCTGCCCCCGCCTCGTGATCCGTTTGCGCGCGGATGTCGCACGCGGTGCCCCGCTGGCGGCGTCGGTACTGGAGGAGATTAGCGTCCTCGACTCCGCGTTTCGAGCAGAACCGCCCGAGACCTTGTCAGAGTACGAAGGCAAGGTTCTGCGGCACTTTGCAAAGGCCGGTTCCATCATTTCGCCGAGACAGATCACGGATCCTCCTGTGGTGTTGCGCTACAGCATGGTTCGCGTCGACGTCAATTCCGGAAGTCTCCAGCTTCGCGTGAAAGCTCGGGCGGAAACCGATGGCCAGGCCGGCGAGACGATCCGGTTGATGATTCCTGGGGGGCACCGTCAATTCCTGGCGACCATTCAACCTGATGGCTCCGCTGTTTTGAATGTCGCCGTGGATAGGCCCAACCATCCGGCCTCAACGCAAGGAGAGAGTAATGCTTTGTAAGCCTCTGCGCTACCAAGCAGCAACGGAACTGCCGTCTTCACGTCGTGCAACAGCAGTACCGATGCGATTGCTGTGTGTGGCCTTACTGCTTCTCGCGATGCAGACGACTCTAGCTGCCGCGCCGCCCGCGACGAAAGCAAAAGCTCAAGGGCCAACCACCCCGTCGACTCCCAGCCAGATCGATCGCCTCCTGGCGATGCCTCCATCGACCGGAAACTCCGGGATTCTGTCGGTAGGCTCCACGTATTCAGTGGATGGCACTCTGGCCGATCTCGGCGCCGATTTTCGCGCTCGGCACTTGGGAGATCAGCTCACCGTGGTAGTTCTTGATTCCGCCTCGGCAGTCGCGAGCGGCGTGACCTCGCAGAAACGACAGTCGTCGGCGAATGCCTCCGTGACATCGCTGTTTGGGGTAAAGAGTCCGACGGGTGCGCTCGCAAACCTGGCGGCTTCGTCTGGCCAGCAACAGTTGAACGGGCAGGGGTCAACGACGAGGACTACAACCCTCTCCACAACCCTTTCCGTAAGAGTGCTGAGGGTTCTGCCGAATGGCGATCTGATCGTCGAAGGATCGAAGCTGATTGCCATTAACTCCGAATTCCAAACCGTCACCCAGCGCGGCATCGTCCGGCAGGTGGACTTGTGCCCACTCAATTCGGTGACTTCCAACCAGGTGGCGGACCTGGAGGTGCGCATTAATGGCCAGGGCGTGGTAAACGACGCCATACGGCGCCCGAATTTCCTCTACCGGTTGTTCCTGGGGCTACTGCCCTTCTGATCATGTCTACAAAAATAATTTGCGCTGTAGTTGTTCTCCTCATGGCGACTGAGGTCTCCGCCGGTTCAAACGCGGTTCGGCTGAAGGATCTCGCGACCATCGAGGGCGTTCGCGACAATCAATTGATCGGATATGGGATGGTCGTTGGGCTGGCAGGAACGGGAGATCGCCGTCAAACTGTTTTCTCTTCTCAAACACTGACGAACATACTGCAGCGGATGGGCGTGACAGTACTGCCGACAGCGATACAGGTGCGAAATACCGCGGCGGTCATGGTGACAGCGATGTTACCGCCCTTTGCCCAACCTGGTTCAAAGGTAGACGTGACCGTTGCGGCGATTGGGGATGCTCCCAACTTGCAGGGAGGACTCCTGCTAATGACTCCCCTTCGGGCGGCCAGTGGGGAAACTTACGCGGTGGCTCAAGGGTCCGTCGTGACAGGCGGATTTGCGGCGGGACGCTCCGGCAACTCTCAAACTGTGAACCACCCAACAGCGGGCCGGATCGCGGACGGCGCGATCGTTGAGCGTGGGGCACCCTCCGTGATTCCCACACACGAGCTTCATTTGCAGCTGCGGCGCCCTGATTTCATTACGGCGTCGAGAGTTGCGGCCTCAATCAATAAAACGCTCGGCAACGATGGGCCGCTGTTGGCACAAGCCAATAACTCCAGTGTGATTGTAGTCCACCTTCCCAGCAGCTATGACGGCCGCAGCGTCGATTTCATTGCCGCAGTTGAGGCGATTCAGGTGGAGGTGGATCGGCCGGCGAGAATCGCGATTGACGAGAAAACAGGGACCATCGTCTTTGGAGGGGATGTGCGGATTGCACCGGTGTCAATTCTCCATGGAAACCTGACGGTTGAGGTCCAAACGGCTTTCGACGTGTCGCAGCCTGCGCCATTCAGCGGCCCAGGGGCGGCAACCGCCGTTGTTCCCCAAACTAGTGTCGGCGCGAAAGCGGACAAAGCCACGAATATTGTTCTAGGAAAGAGTTCAAAGGTCGAAGACTTAGTTACCTCCTTAACCGCGATTGGTTCCACCCCCCGCGACATCATCGCAATCCTACAGAATCTCAAAGCAGCGGGAGCCATTGATGCCGAGATCGACGTCATGTGATGGAGAGCGCACTCGATGAGCGACACTAGCAGTTTCGGGCTTGGGATGCATGGCGCGTTCCTGACAACCGGAGTCCCGCCGACGCCTCTCTCCAATACGCAGGCCGGCAAACATGATTCGCCTGAGGCCACAGCCAAGGCGGCAAGTCAGTTCGAGGCGCTGCTTATCGGCCAGTTCCTAAAATCTGCCCGCGAAGCAGGCGGGTCGGGCTGGATGGGAACCGACGCTGAGGATGCCGATGCAGGAATGATCGAACTGGCAGAACAACAGCTTTCGCAAGCGCTCGCGACCCGAGGAGGCTTCGGTATCGCTAAACTAGTGGCTGAAGGTCTCACAAAGACTGAGAACATCAGACACGACGGAAGCACTAGTCAACAGTGACGGCACCAATTCCAAACTCGGCGCCTCCGGTAGAAACAGTGAGGGCTGACGGTCTGACGCCTAAACGTCCCGCTCCGTTCGGTCCATTGGAGTTGCCGCCGGATGGAGCAGAAGTCAGCGAGCTGAGCCGCACTGTCGCTGCAGCACTGGGGTCCGACGATCAGAAAGTCGAGACTCTCCGACGGGACGTAGCGGCTGGTGCATACGTTGTTGACCCCATCAAACTAGCCCGGAAGATGCTCCAGATCGATACCCCCGAGTAGCTAACCCGAATTACAGTCACAAACGATCGCAAAATTCTCTAAGAACGAGCAAACCCTTCTTGTTCAATGACATCGTTTGAGTTCTTCGGGTTTGGTTCCGGCCAGGAAATTCAGTCCCTCACCCCAGGCCCTTAAAGTAGGATCGGAATGAACAAGTTGGAATTCACCCTTCGTCTTGCCCGGGAGTCCCATCGATCTCCCAGCCAGGCCGCCGACGATGTCGACAAATTCGTCCATCGAATCCTAAAGGACCTACGCCGTGGAAATAGTCAGGCGCCCCCTCCGAAAACACCCTCGACGAAGGGCCAAACCGCCAAAGAGGGGAAGAGCAAGAGCGACATCAAACAGAGCCGGTCATGACAAAGCGCTGGAAAGGCGAAGCGGTCCTGGAGGCCATTGGGCGGTACCTCCGGGAAGGAGCTCAGGTCGAGATTGACGGATTCGGGCGCTTTGCACTTGATCCTGAGGGGCAAGTCGTTTTTGAAGTAGACTGCGCCATCAAGGTCTTCATCGCTTATGCCTACGAAGATGAAGACGCCGCAAAGCGGCTCTCGGCGAGCCTGAAGGCCGCTGGATTCGAACCCTGGCTCGATCAGGAAAAACTCTTGCCCGGACAGAATTGGCCGCGAGCGATCGACCGCGCCATCGAGGTCAGCGATTTCTTTATTGCCTGTCTTTCAAAACGGTCCACGTTGAAGCGAGGGCATTTCCAGAGTGAACTACGATATGCGCTCGATCTGGCTTCGCGGGTTCCCCTGGACGATATATTTCTGGTCCCGGCTCGCTTGAATGATTGCGCTGTTCCCCGGACGATCTGTCAGAGTACGCAGTACATCGACTTGTTCCCGGACTGGGACCGCGGAATCGAAAAAATTACGCGCACAATGCGCCGGCAGTGGAGCCGGCGCCAAGGTCAGCTAAAGCTTGCCAGCTAGTTTTTTCTTCGCGTCGTGGCCTTCTTTAGAATCGGGAGCCAGCTGCACAACTTTTGTGTAAGCGGTTCGAGCCGCGTCCTTCTCTTTCAGCTTCTCTCGCGCCTCGCCCAGGTGGAAATATGCCTCAGCCAACCCCGGGTTCCACTTCGTGGCTTCCTCAAAGCGTTTGGCTGCAGCTCGATAACTCCCTTTGTGCATGTAGAACGTACCGATCTTGATGCTGTGCTCCGCCTCGATCGGATTGAAGCTGTATACCTGCGGCTTCTCGTTCTCGTCCTCTTCGGGTGGATTGTCTTCAGCAGGGGGCTGGGGAGCTGGGGCGGTCTGTTGTGGCGGCGGCTGTTGAGCGGGACTCGGCTTTGCCGCTTCCTGCGCCCACGCAAATGCGCCACAAACGGCTAAAAAGATCACTTTGCGTGTCACAATCAAAGTATAACTGCTGATGGAACTCCGGGAGAAAGTCGCTCAACTTCCCACCGAACCCGGCGTTTACCTCTATAAAAACGCGGAAGGAACGGTTATTTATGTCGGCAAAGCGAAGAGTCTTCGCAGCCGCGTTCGCAGTTATTTCAATGATGATCGACTAGCTGAGGCGAAAACCGGAAGCCTGATCGCCGAAGCGCGAGATATCCAGTACATCCAGGTCCACAACAACAAGGAAGCCTTGGCGCTTGAGAACAATCTCATTAAGCAATACAAGCCTCGCTTCAACATCCTGCTCCGGGATGATAAGACCTTCCCCTACATTAAGTTGACCGGTGAGAAGTATCCGCGCGTTTACGTCACGCGCCGTCTCCTCAAAGACGGCTCCAGCTATTACGGCCCATACTTCCCAGGCAATCTGGCGCACCGGCTGGTTCACTTCATTCACCGGCACTTTCTGGTGCCCTCGTGCAAAATCGATTTTTCGCGTACTCACACGCATCCCTGCCTGCAGTTTCATATTCACCGCTGCCTGGGCCCTTGCGTCAACGGCCTGACCACCGATGAAGCATACGGCGCCGCGGTCCACGACGTTCGACTGTTCCTTGAAGGGCGGCACGGCGATTTGGTCGTGCAGTTGGAGCGGCGGATGCAAAAGGCATCGGTTGAGATGCGCTTTGAGGAGGCGGCCGGCTTACGGAATCTCATCACGACGGTCCGCGAGGTAGAGGAGCGGCAAAAGATGGCGGCAGCGGAAGGCGACGACGCCGATATCTTCGCCTACTATGCTGAGCCGCCTTTGATTGCGGCTAATCTTTTCCACCTGAGAAATGGAAAGATTGTCGACCGGCGCGAGATGTTTTGGGAGGACCAGGACGAGTTTGAGGTCTCGGAGTTTGTTGCTGCTCTGTTGAAACAGGTTTATCTGAACCAACCGTACATCCCCGGCCACATACACGTTCCTGTCGACTTCGAAGATCGTGCCGAGCTCGAAGAAGTGCTTTCGGAAAAGCGCGGCCGCAAGGTCGAGATCGTGACACCGCAACGAGGCGCAAAGCGGGCCATGCTGGATCTCGTTTCAACCAATGCGAGTAATAGTTTTGAACAGCGTTTCCGCGTACTGAAACCTTCGTCGGATGCGATTCAGGCAGCTGTGCAGGACGCCCTCGGCTTGCCGAATGCGCCCAAGCGCATCGAGTGCTTTGACATCTCGCATATCCAAGGCACCGACAAAGTGGCGAGCATGGTGGTGTGGGAAAGCGGCCGGATGAAGAAGTCCGACTACCGGAAGTTCATACTGAAGACCGTCAAGGGGAACGATGACTTTGCCTCCATGCGAGAGGTGGTCACGCGGCGTTATTCGCGGCTGCAAGAGGAGAAGGCGAAGTTTCCAGATCTAGTCATTGTCGACGGTGGATTAGGACAGTTGCACGCCGCTGCGGGAGCCCTGGAGGAATTAGGGATCACCGATCAACCTTTAGCCTCCATCGCGAAGCGGGAAGAGTGGATCTACGTGTATGGACAAGAGGATGAGCCGATCGTCTTGGACAAGTTCTCACCAATCCTGCATCTGGTGCAAACCATTCGCGATGAGGCGCACCGCTTTGCGGTGACCTTCCACCGTTCGCGCCGCAGCACGAACCGGCTCACATCTGAATTGCACGAGGTACGCGGCATAGGACCGAGGACCGTGCAGAAACTCTTGCGGTCGTTTGGTAGCTTGGAGCGCGTCCGATCCGCTTCGGATGCCGAACTGGCTACGATCGTTGGTCAGACTGTGGCCAATCTTCTGCGCGATCATTTTCGAGAGAACGGGTCCGTGGCCAGTCCGGCCATAGATCTGATTCGGATATCAAATCCCGCGAAACAGCCGCAAACCGAGCACATCGGGTAGGCCCGCGTCCTTGATGCGTTGGTAGGTCAACCGGATCGGATACTCCGTGCGTCGCATGGTTACGGTCCGTTGCTCGGAATCATAGATTGCGTATCCGGCACGAGGGTCTCCATCGCGCGGCTGGCCGACGGAACCCGGGTTCACCATATAGGTGGTATCCGGAATAATCTCGAAAATTGCGTCCCGCCGTCCCGGTGCTGCTCCCGGCAACCGGCCGATGTTGTGCCATCGCAGAAAGAATCCGCCCTGAACGTGCGTGTGGCCGAAGAACGAAAGTGGGGACTCAAGGCAAGCAAAGCACGCAGCTGCGGCCTCCGGCGCCAGGATGTACTGATCCTCATCAAAAGGCGCGCCATGGAAAATCGAGAAATGCTCCAGCTGCAGGGGCCCCATGGGCAAGTCTTGGAGCCACTGCAACTGTTCCGCGTTGAGTTGATGTCGAGACCACAAGACGGAGGCTTGCGCGATTTCGTTAAACCACTGAATGCCCTCCATGCCGGCGATGACCTTGTCGTGGTTCCCGCGGATGACGGAGGTGCAGTTATTCCTTACCCACTCCACGACTTCGCTCGGATTGGGATTGTAGCCCACCAGATCGCCACAACAGATGGCCTGGTCGTACTCATGAGAGCAATCGGCCAGAACGGCCTGCAGCGCTTCCCAGTTGCCATGGATGTCGCTCAGTATAAGAAAGCGCACAGTCTTGTCGGTCTCAATCTCAGGAGGTGCGCAATTCGCACAAGCACGCCAATTGTACACAACCGGGAATTCACCGATCCAAGACAAGCCTGCCAGCGGCCCGTTCAGCGTCTTGCGAGTTGCGTATGCGGTTTTGCCTAAACGCTGTCGAACCGCCCCTCCGGCAGCGGCATAAGATAACGGGACGGTTGCACCTGTTCGCTACAATCAAGCGATGTCTTTAGTGGTAGTTGGCTCCGTCGCATATGATGCCATCGAAACTCCTCACGGAAAGCGGGAACGAACGCTTGGTGGCGCGTGTACTTACATTGCTCTAAGCGCAAGTTATTTCACGAGAACGAATATTGTTGCCGTGGTCGGTGACGATTTTGAAGCATCGGACAAAGCGCTGCTTGCAGGCAGAAACATCGATCTGCAAGGTCTTGAAGAGGTTCCCGGAAAGACCTTCTTTTGGTCAGGCATTTACTCGGACGACATGAATGAACGCACGACGCTGCGGACCGACCTAAACGTGTTTGCCGACTTCCAGCCGAAGCTTCCAGCGAGCTATCGAGACGAGCCATATCTCTTGTTGGGCAATATCCAGCCTGCCCTCCAGGGCGGCGTTCATCGACAGATGAAGCAGCTCCGGTTTGCCGGAGGCGACACGATGAACTATTGGATCAACGACTATCGCGCCCAGCTTGTCGAGACCATTCGCACCTGGGATTTCCTGCTGATAAACGACAGCGAGGCGAAACTCCTGGCCGGTGAAACCAACCTTCGAAAAGCTGCGAACAAGATACTAGCCATGGGACCGAACACTTTGGTCATCAAGCGCGGCGAGTTTGGCGCCATGCTGTTCCGGCACGACACCCTTTTTATGATCCCTGGTTATCTATTGGAGGAGGTCTACGATCCGACGGGCGCCGGGGATTGCTTTGCCGGCGGCTTTGTGGGATACCTTGCGCAGCAGGGTTTCGACCTTCGTAACGGGCACATCGATGTCCAGGACTTGCACAGGGCGGTGATCTACGGCTCGGTCATGGGAAGTTTCTGCTGCGAAGAGTTCGGCGTGGACCGCTTCAATACCCTCACCCGCAAAGACATTGACCAACGATTTGAAGAATTCCGCCGCTTTACCGCCTTCTGACGGCACAACGTCCACGAAAGAACTGCTTTGCGTTCTGGCTGCCTTGGTTGCCCTCGCCGCGCTGTCCGCCTATTGGTTCTTCAAGAACGGCTATCTCCTCTACTACGGTGACGCCCAAGCCCATCTGAACATCAGCCGCGGCATACTCGACTCCAGAACTCCCGGTTACGAACAAATTGGTTCCGTCTGGTTACCCGTTCTGCACCTGATCTGTCTGCCGTTCGTGGGGAACAACTGGCTCTGGACCACCGGCTTGGCCGGCGCCATTCCAGTGTCGCTCTGCTTCGTAACTGCGGGCGTGTTTTTCTTCCTCGCTGCAAAAATTGCCTACGACAGCCGTTTAGCGGCAATCATTACATTGGCTTGCTTCGCTCTGAATCCGAACATTCTGTACCTCGCTTCCATACCGATGACGGAAGCGGTCTTCCTCGCCGAGATGGCAGTAACGCTGTTCTCGATTTTGCGCTTTCGGCAAGCGCAACACCGAGGACTGATCTGGCTCGCGGGAGTGGCAATCTTACTTGCAACCCTGACTCGCTACGACGGATGGTTCATGATTCCGTTTACGGGCCTGGCCTTGGCGGTCGGGGCAGAAAAGCGTCGGTGGCTCGTTTTTGTGGAGTTCTGCCTCATTGCCGGCCTTGGACCCCTTTCTTGGTTAGCGCACAACTACTACATTTACGGCGACCCGCTTGAGTTCTATCGCGGCCCATATTCCGCCAAAGCCATTTATCAGCGCGCTCTTGACGCCGGGCTTGAGCGGTATCGGGGAGACCACCAATTCGGTTACGCGATCGAGTACTATGCGGCTGCCGGAAGGCTTTGTACTGGCACGCCGCTCATCTGGCTTGGTTGTTTTGGAGCGCTTTGTGCGCTTCTCAAACGGCGCTTCGTGCCCCTGCTCTTTCTATTGCTGACGCCGCTGTTTTATACCTGGAGCGTTTATTCGTCGAATGCGCCCATTTTCATGCCGCATCTCTGGCCGTTCAGTTACTACAACACGCGTTATGGAATCGCGGTTCTGCCTCTGGCTGCGTTTGCTGCTGGCGCGCTGGTTCTCGTTGTACCCGCCCGCTGGCGAACTTGGACGCTATTGATTCCGCTGATTGCTTGCTCCGTGTGGCTTGTTTCACCGTCTCGCGAGAAATGGATCTGCTGGAAGGAGTCGCAAGTGAATTCTGTTTCGCGTCGCGCTTGGACCAACGCCGGCGCGGCTTTTCTTCGCAAGAATTACCAGCCTGGGCAGGGGATTCTCGCGTCCTCTGGCGATGTTCCGGGTATCCTCTGTGCGGCGTCTATTCCTCTTAAGGAGAGTCTCAACATCGGCAACGGCGATGAGTGGCTTGTGACGGTGACGCGCCCCGACCTCTTCCATCGGCCGATGTGGGCAATCGCCCAAGCAGGCGACTCCCTTTCAAAGGCGATTGATACTGCCAACTGGAGACTGCCCGTGTACCGGGTAGTCGAGGAGATTCAAGTGAAGGATGCTCCCGTACTTCTGATCTATCGACGGACCAATGAATCATCCGTCTTCAATCCGCAGAAGCCCGGCAGGAAACTGGACGTGGACGAGACGCCCGGTTCAAAGGACCACGAGATGTCGCCGAAGAAGGCCGAGGATGATGAGCAATGATCAAAATCCCTTTTGCAAAGCTCCACGGCGCGGAGAACGACTTTTTGTTGACCTGGGCCACGGAAGCGCCGGCCGGCCATCTCCCCGAGATTGCCCGCCGAATCTGCGCGCGTAACACAGGCATCGGAGCCGATGGCTGGATGTTAGTCTCGCTGGAATCTTCTGGGCTCTCGACGCGGCTCTTCAACTCGGACGGAAGCGAGGCGGAGATTTCCGGCAACGGCACACGCTGTGCCGCGGTGTTTGGTCTGCTCAAAGGCGCCGTTACCGGCCCCAACATCGAGATAGCCACCGCGGCAGGGACGAAGCGGCTGCGCGTCATTCATCAAAATGGAAATTCGTTCCTGATTGAAATGAACATGGGCCAACCGCTCTACAAGGCCGACGAAATCAGCACCCCGCTGGTCCTTTCGACCGGCAGCTTTGATGCGACCATTCTCAATGTGGGTAATCCGCAGTGCGCCATCTTCGTGGACACTCTGCCTCTGAATTGGCGGAAATCCGCGGCTGAGGCAGAAGCGCATCCGCGATTCCCGAATCGCTCTAACGTTTCCTTCGTTACAGTGCGCGATGCCCACTCGATTGACGCCGTGTTCTATGAGCGAGGCGCTGGCGAGACGCGAAGCTCCGGAACAGGTTCAACCGGCGCTGGGGTCGCTGCTATGCTGAGGGAAAAGGTCCAGAGTCCAGTCGAAGTGCGCACGCCTGCGGGGTCGATGACCTTGCGATGGGACGACAATGTGTACCTGACTGGGCCGACCGAACTAACAGGCGAGGGTACTTACTTCCTTGATCACCGAAACACTTGAGGATCTCACTGGGCAGCCGGTTTCAGCTGCCCAGCAGTTAAAAGACCGGATCGCAAATAAAACCGCCCGCGTCGGAGTAATCGGTCTCGGCTACGTCGGACTTCCGCTTGCGGTCGAATTTGCGAAGGCTGGATTCGACGTGACGGGAATCGACGTCCTTGGCGCCAAGGTGGACCAGTTTAATCGCGGCGAGTCATACGTAAAGGATGTTGGGGACGATGTTTTCAAACCCCTGGTCGACAGCGGGAAGCTGCGAGCAACCACTGACTTCTCCGTCATTCGCGAGCTTGACACCGTCGATATCTGCGTCCCGACGCCGCTCCGCAAGACCAAGGACCCGGACATGAGTTTCGTGGTCGCGGCCAGCGACGAGATTGCCAAGTATCTCCATTTGGGGCTGCTGGTGATGCTTGAATCCACCACTTATCCGGGCACGACGGATGAACTTGTACTGCCGAAGCTGGAGTCTACCGGCTTACAAGTCGGCCGCGATTTCTTTCTTTGCTTCTCGCCCGAACGCGTCGACCCGGGCAACCCGAAGTTTCAAACCCGCAACATTCCGAAAGTCGTCGGTGGCATTACACCTTTGTGCACCGACCTCGGGGGCGCGTTTTACAAGCAGGCCCTCGACACCGTGGTGCTGGTTAGCTCAACCCGCGTTGCCGAGATGGTAAAGCTCCTTGAGAACACGTTTCGGATGATCAACATCGGGCTCGTGAACGAGCTGGCCTTGATGTGCGATCGCATGAATATCGATGTTTGGGAAGTGATCGACGCCGCCGCCACCAAGCCTTTCGGCTACATGCCGTTTTATCCCGGTCCGGGCCTTGGCGGGCACTGCATCCCGATCGATCCTTTTTATCTCTCCTGGAAGAGCAAGGAAGCAGGCATTGAGGCACGGTTCATCGAGCTTGCCGGCTACATCAATGGGCGCATGCCCGAATTCGTCGTCGAGAAGATCCAGAACGCACTCAATGATGCCAGCAAGCCCTTGCGCGGATCGCGGGTGCACGTTCTGGGAGTCGCTTATAAGCGGGACATCGATGACGTTCGCGAATCGCCTGCGCTTGACATAATCGCTCTTTTGATGCGGCGCGGCGCAATTGTAAGCTACTCCGATTCTCATGTCCCCAAAATCCGCATCGATGGCGGAGAACTTCTGGCAGAAGACCTTTACCCCTCGACCGAAACCGCCGACTGCTGCGTGATCGTGACGGATCACAAGACGGTCGATTACGACCTTGCCCTCAAACGTTGCAAGCTCCTAGTGGATACGCGCAACGCCCTAAAAGGGCGGAAGTCCGAGAAGCTCGTCCGGCTTTAGCGCCCCTCATCACTCCGACGGCTCTTCGCCGCCGCCATCGAGGCCCATCTGCGATAGCCGGTAACGCAATGCATTCCGGGTCAAGCCGAGCAGCCGGGCAGCCTGGCTCTTGTTGCCGTTCGCGCGCCGCAACGCTTCGCGAATCATCATCTGTTCCCACTGCTCGAGTGTCATGCCTTCCGGCAAGAGAGGCTGTTGGTTTGAAGCTTGCGCGCTGGAGTGACGCGGAGTCTCAATGCGAATGTCTGTCGCCTCGAGAACCGGCCCGGAGGACAGCACCATGCTCCGCTCAAGGGTATTCTCCAACTCACGAACATTTCCCGGCCAAGTATGGTCGTACAGCCGGTCCATGGCCGACGGGCTGATCTCTCGCACGGGGGAGCCGAGTTCTTTCGCCAGCTTCTCGACAAAGTGAATCGCCAGGAAGGGGATGTCCTCCCTCCTTTCCCTCAGTGGCGGAATATTGATCGGCACGACATTCAGCCGGTAGTACAGGTCTTGCCGAAAAGTTCCCTCTTCGAGCGCTGCCCGCAGATTCACGTTTGTGGCGGCGATCACGCGCACATCCACGCTACGAGTCAGGTTACTGCCGAGGCGTTCGAACTGTTTCTCTTGGAGAATGCGCAGAAGCTTCACCTGGATGTTTCCCGGCACATCGCCAATTTCATCCAGAAAAACCGTACCTGAATCGGCCTGCTCGAACTTGCCCGGCTTGCTGGTGTTGGCGCCGGTAAACGCGCCTTTCTCATAGCCGAACAGTTCGCTCTCCATCAGGTTCTCGGGCAGAGCCGTGCAGTTTATCTTCACAAACGGATTATTCTTGCGCGGCGAGTTCTGGTGGATCGCTCGGGCGATCATGTCTTTACCCACGCCACTCTCGCCGGCGAGCAGCACGGTTGTACGCATCGGAGCAACCCTGCTGACGGTCTGGAAGATCTCACGCATGGCAGGGCTTCGGCCGATAATACTGTCGAAGCGGTAACGCTGGTCGAGTTCGTCCCTCAGCCGGCTGTTCTCAGCGCGCAGCGCATGCACGGCCAGGGCCTTTTGCACGATGGTATTCAGGTGGTCGAGCGAAAACGGCTTTTGCAGAAAGTCCGCTGCGCCGAGCTTCATGGCTTCCACCGCGTTCTCCACCGATCCGTGGGCCGTCATGACGATGACGCCCGCGGTTGCGCCGCGCGCTTGAATCTCCTGAATCAACTGCATCCCACCCATGCCCGGCAGACGAAGATCAGTAATCACCAGATCAGCAATGCCTACCAGCGGAAGCGCCTGCTCGGCACTGCCGGCTTGATCCACTTCGAAACCGGCGGATTCCAGATGAAGTTGGATCACCCGTCGCAGTTTGTCTTCGTCCTCCACGATCAGAATTCGGGCTGCAGCCATGTCTTCTAGTTTGCCTCTTTGTGTAATCGCATTCTTTCGCGCAGAGCCGCCAAGCGGAGGCAGCGCGACCGTTCCCAGCCCGCCAGCACCGATACGTCGCGCTGCGGAAGACGTAGAATGCTGAGGCTCACTCGCAACCTCCGCACGCCTCGCCTCTTTTCGCGCTACATTGTTCCAGAGGTGTCGCGCGTTGCCTGTGACGGTTCGCTTCGGAGCCTATGAGCTGGATGTTGCCGGCATGGAGTTGCGAAAGAATGGTGTGCGCATCCGGCTCCAGGAGCAGCCTTTCCTTGTCCTCTCTGCTCTCGTGGCCAAGCCAGGTGAAGTCGTCACTCGCGAGGAACTCAAGGAGCGCGTTTGGGCGAACGACATCTTCGTCGATTTCGATCAATCGCTGAACAAAGCAGTCAATCGTCTGCGGGAAGTGCTGAACGACGATGCTTCTCAGCCCAGATACATCGAAACCGTTCCTCGCCGGGGTTACCGCTTCGTCGCCCACGTCCAGGACGTCAGCCCTCCACCTGAAGCACCGCCTGTGGCACCCGTGGTTGACAGTGCAAGCGCCACTACCCCCACGCAGCCAAGTCGGCGCAAGCCTCGCTGGCCGTACGCTGCCGCCGTCTGCGTGGCGATTATTGCTGCCGTTGTTTTCTGGGTCACGCGGCCGCTGCCGCCGCCAAGAATCACAGCTACCGTTCAGCTCACCAACGATGGCAAACCGAAGAACTTCCCTCTGCTGACGGACGGCTCGCGGTTGTACTTCAACTCGATTTCGGGAACTGGGACGGTTCCGACAGACTTCCTGCCTTACCAGGTCTCAGTCAAAGGCGGTGAGCCAGTGGCTCTCCCAGACACACTGGAAGGGACGCTGCTGCAAGACATCTCGCCCGAACTGTCGGACCTGCTACTAATCGGCCAGAATAGGGACCCTGGAAACGAACGAGACTTTTCAGGTTCCCTATGGACGGTGCCCCTGATTGGAGGCGCACCTCAGCGTGTGGGGGACTTGGTGGCATCGGGCGCGTCCTGGTCGCCCGACGGTCAGCGTATCGTCTATTCCAACGGTCACGATTTACTCGTCGCGCGTAACGACGGCACCGAGATCCATAAGCTGGCAAGCTTCCCTGGCTCCCCTTACACTCCCCGCTGGTCGCCGGACGGAACCAAAGTGCGTTTTTCGCTCTACCCCGGAAGGCGACTTACCCTTTACGCCCACGAAAGCTCTGCGCTGTGGGAGGTGTCCATCGACGGAACTTACCTCCACCCTCTGCTGCCGGGATGGAATGCTCCGCCTCAGGAGTGCTGCGGAAACTGGACGCGTGACGGCAAGTATTTCGTGTTCAATTCACGGCGGAACGGCACATCCAACATCTGGGCGATCCCCGAAAAGACTGGCTGGTTCGACAGAGCCAGCCGCCGACCAGTTCAATTAACAATGGGGCCGATGAACTCTTACTTTGCTACCCCTAGCCCTGATGGCAAACGTCTGTTCGTCCTAGGGTTAGTACCGCGTGCCGAACTTGTCCGGTACGACTTGAAATCCGGCAGGTCAGGCCCCTACCTTGGCGGACTTTCCGCGCTACAACTGGAGTTTTCCAGGGACGGCAATTGGGTTGCTTATACTTCCTATCCGCAGGCGACCCTATGGCGCAACTCGACCGATGGAAGTCGGCCGCTTGAGTTGAGCTCCTCTCCTTTTCTCACTCGAAAACCTGACTGGTCGCCAGACGGGACGGAGATCGTCTTCGAGAGATCGTTGCAGGGGAAGCCCCCACAGCTTTACGTCGTGTCAGTCGATGGCGGCGTGGCGCGCCCGCTTACCGATGGCAAGGATTTCGTGGGCGGAGCATGGGACCCGAGCTGGTCGCCAGACGGGAGTTCGATTGTTTTTGGCGACTCTTGGAACAAGGCTTTTGCGCCAAAGAACAAGATTCTGCACTTGTTGAATTTGAAAACGCATGTAGTCTCGGACCTGTCGGGCTCGGAAGGAATGTGGTCGCCGCGCTGGTCGCCGGATGGCCGTTTTCTAGTTGGGATTTCAGACACGGCTCGGAAGACTATGCTCTGCGACTTTGAAAAGCAGCGGCAAACCGAGCTTGCCCCGAGCGGCGCTTATCCGAGTTGGTCCCGTGACGGGCAATTCGTTTATTTTGACGTCTACGGAAAAGACAGGGCGTGGTGGCGTGTACGGGTGCGCGATCGGAAACTCGAACTCTTGAGGCGCATGACTGACGTTCCGGAACCTCCCGATTATTGGTTTGCGCCAGCGCCCGATGGTTCCATCATTACTTGGCGGGATGTCACCACAAGCGAAATCTACGCGCTCGATTGGGAAGCGCCATAACCTGCTTTAGTGACGTCGGCTTCAGGCCTTTCAGTCGCGAAATTGAACTCTAAGCCAATCCAACTCGCGGGATGGAAACATCGAAGGTCGTCCCTTTGCGCGCCTGGCTACGGACCGAGATCTTCCCGCCGTGTTCGTCCACAATC
>JBAUOG010001163.1:0-2327 GCA_049579625.1 Bryobacteraceae bacterium | reverse complement strand
GTACTGTACGATGACTTTGCATCGTGGTGGGTTAGTTGACCCACCACGATCATTGTGATAAGCCTCGAATCGTGACACACCAGCTAGCAAGGGGGATTATGGCAAACTTAATCATAGGAGCAGTCATCACAGGAATATTGACTGGTGGCGTCTATGCCTTGATGGCTTCAGGACTGACATTGATATTTGGTGTCATGGAAATCATTAATATTGCCCAGGGTGCCCTGGTCATTCTAGGGGCATACCTCAGTTACTGGCTACAGACTAACTACCATATCGATATAATCGTGGGACTACTTATCACGATGCCAATCATGTTTATCCTGGGTGTCTTCATCGAATGGGCATTTATTCGCCCGCTCAAGCTCAATCGAACGATGTTGTCCATTCTGGTCACGTTTGCGATCGCAATGATCATCGAAGGAGTATTAACAAATCGAGTCGGGGCAAATTATGTAGAATTGAATGCCTGGTATGTAGATGCATCATTCAAAATAGGTAATTTCTATCTACCTTACATCTACGTTTTCGGATTTTTACTGAGCGTATTCCTCCTGGGTTGTCTTTATATGTTGTTATATCGTACAAAATTTGGCTACAGCCTGCGCGCTTCAATGCAAAATCGCACAGCGGCAGAACTAATCGGTATCGACATTGAAAGAGTCTCGGCAATTACTTTTGGCATAGGTGTTGCAATGGCAGCAGCAGGAGGCGCCGCCTTTGGAGCGACGAATCTTTTCAATCCAGCCAGCCACTACGACCTGATCTCGCGCTTGCTCGTGATTATTGTTCTTGGTGGATTGGGAAGTCTGAGAGGGGCCTTAATCGCCTCTGTTGCTATGCTTGTAATAGGTGATGTAACCGCTGTTGTATGGTCCCCGGTATGGTCAAGCACGGTCTTTTTTATCATACTTGTTGCTGTTATGGTAATCCGTCCGCAGGGACTTTTTGGACAGCCTGAAGGAAGAAAGCAATGAAACTACTCAAAATAATCTTGCTCTTAGCCCTTCTTGCTGTGTTCATAGCATTTCCGTTTGTATTTTCTGATCCTGCCACCACTACAGTTGCGGTCTTTACATTGTTTTTTGCGGCAGCAGCAGTTGGATGGAACATTTTTTCGGGTTATACAGGGTATATTGCACTAGGACACGCTGTTTATTTCGGGATAGGCGCCTATGCAATGGCATTGCTTTGCCAGTACTGGAAAATTCCGGCTGGCTATGCTCCATTTTTTCTGCTCCCCTTGATAGGTCTTATAGCTGCTGCTTTCGCAGTACCATTTGGTTGGATTGCGCTGCGAACGCGCAGGCACACATTTGTGGTTATTACCATAGCGACGTTCTTCATCATGCAGCTTATGGCTTACAACCTTCGCGCCATTACTCAGGGTTCAGCAGGGCTTAGTTTGCCCATACCATTTGATTGGAGTGCGGATTTCTTCAATCTACCTTTCTACTTTGTTGCGCTTGCCATACTGCTACTCGCTTTTGGCACTTCGTGGTGGGTGCGTAACTCAAAATATGGACTTGGGCTGCTGGCAATTCGAGAAGATGAGGATAGGGCGCTTGGCTTAGGAGTGAATACAGGCCCATTCAAGTTGATCGCTTTTGTCATATCCGCCTTCTTTGTAGGGATGGTAGGCGGTCTACACGCCTATTTCAACAGTTCTATCTTCCCACCCTTTGCGTTCGACGCGCTTTTTGATGTGGCTATTGCCCTGATGGCTTTTCTGGGAGGTATGGGAACGCTGTTTGGCCCTATTCTTGGTGCGCTCATTTTGGTTCCCGCTCAACAATATTTGACTATCATTTCCCAAAGTAGTGGCTATAATCTGATTATGTACGGCGTTATTTTCCTGGCAATTATTCTATTATTACCCGAGGGTATCATACCCACTATAAGTAAGAGGTGGAACAAGTGGAAGGCCTCTCGCAATAGCTCGGAACCAACACCTGACATTGTGACTTCTCCAGGCTCTGAAGATTCAATCGTTGTAGAGAGTTCGGGGAAAGGGGTTGATCAATGAGTCTACTAGAAGTACAGAACGTCTCGAAAGCTTTTGGAGGAATTCACGCTCTTAACACCTGTTCCATCAGCGTAGAAGAGGGCAGCATCACTGGACTGATCGGCCCCAATGGCTCGGGAAAAACCACACTCTTTAATGTCATTACCGGATATGAAAAGGTGGATACCGGAACTATTCGATTTGGCAGTCACACCATCACCAATGCGAAACCAGACAAAGTATTCAGATTAGGTATTGGCAGAACATTTCAACTGACCCGCATTTTTCCACGACTCACGGTTATGGAGAATATGCACGTCGC
>JBAUOG010001162.1:0-2939 GCA_049579625.1 Bryobacteraceae bacterium | reverse complement strand
GCTCGGGCTCAAGGATGATGGCGAGGGCGCTCGCGAACTGGCCTTCGCCCGGCGCACCGCGCTGGATGCCTCGGTGGAAAAGCTGGACGAAATCCGAAGCGCGGCCCCCCCTGACGCGCAGGTGGTTGAGATGCTGCGCACCTATTACGCCGCACGCGCGGCGCGGGCGCGGGAGATCGCAGAAGACCAGACCGATGAGGCCCACCTTCGTCACGTGTCTGTTTTTTCACAACGTCAGGACCTGGTCGACGCGCAGCGGCAGGCGGTGATCCAGCTGTGGAAGGAGGGCGCCATCACCGACCAGACGCTAGCCAATGCGGCACGGGAAATCGACCTGGAAGAACTTATGTTCACCGCGCGCGGCGAAGGCGGGGTGTAGCGGCCGTCGCCTGCTTACGGGTGGTTCATTTGCCGCTTTCGTAGCCGGCTCCGTTGCAAATCCGGCCAAAACTCCTTCATCAAGTTGGAAACCATGCGCGCGGCGATTTGGGTTTCAAACGTGTTCGCCGCGATTCGAGCACAACGACTGTCCGGATAGTATGCAGTTGAAACGGCGATCCCCGCGGCGCCGCCCAATACTTGGGAATAGTTGAACCCCATACGGCCTGAGTCTGAGCGGGTCCAGAACACCTGACCCACTGCATGCGAAATCCGTGACCAGTTGCTTCCAGTCCCTTGCCGGAAGTAGCGCGGGTCTTGATGCAGGAGTGCCGGCAAGACACCTTCCCGCATCAAATCGCTGATGAAATAATCCGCATACCGGGTCCCGGCGTAATGAGCGTACCCACCGAGTTCTTCTCCGAAGGAAGGATGCGTGTCCCTGACTTGGCTCATCAACCCAATCGCGGCGGCCAAAGCAAATGTGCTGGGTTCGGTGGATTGCCTAAGGGCAAACTGAAACTTCTCCTTGGCGGTAAGCGGCTTATACTCTCCCGCCACTGACACCACTTGCTGCTTCGAAATCAGCGCCAATATGCCGCCATGGCTTGGTACAGCACAACTAAGGCACAACAGGATGTCGACTTCCGAGGATGAACTGGAGTCGGATCCACTGTGTTTATCCGGTGGAGAGTCAGGCTCGGGCGACGCGAGCGAGCCCCCGGCCAGAGCAACCGCAACTAAGAATCCGGGACAAAGCGTTGGCGTGCTCATTCTGTGGGTCCGGATTTTCGTTCCCCATTCGATCCGCCTAGTTTACCGCCATCCGCGCTCCGCGGGGCGATCCATCTTTATCCCAGGGCTGTAATCGCAATTGCCACCCGCTTCTTTGTCTGTGCGGTAGACCGTTGGGCATAAGTGCGCTCCAGGCCACCAAGCGGACTATCTCGAGTCTCTGCAAGTATTGCGGGCATTCATCGCCAGTACAGTGGGATAGCTCACTGATCCGCCGACTTCTTAGATAGTGCACCAGCGATAAGCACAACAAATAAATATCCGCTCAACCGAGAGTAAGTATAACAAATAAACGACGGATAAACCGTGAGTAAGTATAACAAATAAACAATCGATAAATGCATACTGAGCCATGGTTAATTGTGGACTACCTCTCATATGGTCGACTCGAATTTTTGCCTGTAAATGTTTTATAAAACCTGCGTCTAACTGCTGACTTTCCAACCGTAAAGTCTTGTAAATCACAAAACCCGCCAGGAGAACTCTGCTATGACTCGTCACTCTCGGATCTTCGCGATCCTTTTTTTTGCTGCATTCGCCTTCACTCTTAATGCAGACAACGCCTCATACGCCAATACCGGTGGAACGATGACGCTGGGCAATTCCTTTGACGTCACTTCATCGACCGTGGCAAGTCCGGCCGGAACGATTTCACTTAACTGCCCGATCACGAGCATTAATTCGGGCACTTACTCGATCATCTACAACTGTTCTGGTGGTTCGTTCAGCTTCGCATCGAGCGACGGTTCGACTACAGTGTCGGCGGCCTTCACAAAAGGCGCGCTGACCCTAACTGCCTCCGGAGGTGGCCGCGGGGGAAATATCAAATACTACTATCAGTTCTCTGGTAGTTTTACGGGTATTATCAAACGCAGTGGGGTGTCGGAGGCCATCAACGGCGGGACCAACCAGTTTATTGGGCCACTTCGCGCTAAAGTCGGCAGCGGTTCCGCACCCGTCAGCAGCGGTACCACGGGTCTCAGTTCGGCGTACGCCCCGTTTTACTTCACTAACGGCACCCAAGTGTTACGAACCGATGACCTGCTTGGCACGAACCTGGTTGCCTATGGCGCCAGTGGCAGCGGTGTGGGCCAATTCAGTCAGAGCGCAGGCATCGCCCTTGATGCGCAAGGCCGCATCTATATCGCGGACACGTATAACTACCGCATCGTGCGAATCGACAACATCACAGGAAAGAACTGGACCGCACTCGGAAGTTACGGCTCTGGCGTCCATCAGTTCAGTGCACCGAATGCAATTGACATCGACAGTACAGGTCGAATCTACGTGGTCGACTCATTTAGCAACCGCATCGTGCGCTTCGATGATATGACCGGCAAGAATTGGATCGCCTACGGCTCAGCCGGCAGCGGAACGGGCCAGTTTTCCTACCCGAAATCGATTGCGGTGGATTCAACCGGACACATCTATATTGCCGACACCTCAAACAATCGCATCGTCAGAATCGACAATATGACGGGAACAAACTGGACCGCACTCACCCAGTCACCGGTAATCAATAGCTACATCTATCTGATACAGGATCCACTTGCCGTCGCCTTGGATCCATCGGGACGTCTTTACATTGGCCAGAACTCGACTAGCGGGGGGGGCTCGATCATTCGAGTTGATGACATGACCGGTGCAAATTGGACCAGTACTCACATCGGTAACAATGTGACCGGGTTGTCGGTCGACTCCTCAGGAACGGTCTTCATCTCTGGGGCGAGCGTGAACATTATGGATGCCTCCGGTTTCTTCCCTCT
>JBAUOG010001161.1:0-3117 GCA_049579625.1 Bryobacteraceae bacterium | reverse complement strand
GTATGAAGAAAGCCAACCCCCAATAGCGCCCCGTCCCACGGAGGAGAGAACCATGAGTTGGAAGACAAGATCACATCACGCGGCACACGCAGGTCTGGCGGCAATCGCTCTCGCGCTGGTGGCGGGCGGCTTCACGAACTTCGCGGCGGCACAGGATGCCCCTGCGGCCGGGTCGCAAGCGAAGAAAGCCCCGCAGAATTATGCGCCGTATCCGGAGCAAACTTTCCCCAACCGCGTCTACTGGGGCGTTGCACACGTTCATACGGGTTACTCCTTCGATTCAGGCATGTTTGGCATTACCCTGACTCCCGACGACCTCTTCAAGGTCGCCACCGGCGGGGAAGTTGTGATGGACAACGGCGTGCGTTTCAAGCAGGACCGGCCGCTGGACTGGGTGGCGATCACCGACCATGCCGAGTACATGGGCATCTCCGATCAGATCCGCGCCGGCAGCCCCGAACTCCTCTCCAATCCACAGGGCAAGCGTTGGTACGAGATGTCCAAGACGAGTCCCCAGGAGGGCGTCAAAGCTGCCATCGAAGCGGTGGTCTCCATGCAAACCGGCAAACCTGTTTTCGACGCCAGCAAGGTCACCGCCACGGCCTGGGCGCACGCTACGGCTGCAGCGGAGAAGTGGAACCACCCGGGCGTCTTCACAACGCTGCACGGTTTTGAATGGACCTGCGCGCCGGGCGGCAACAACCTTCATCGCACAGTGGTGTTCCGCGACAACGCGGACCATGTAAACCAAGTCGTTCCGTTTTCCACCTTCGATAGCCAGAATCCAGCAGAGCTCTGGAAGTACATGGATGCGTACGCCAAGAAGACCGGTGGGCAGGTGCTAGCCATCCCGCACAATGGAAACCTGAGCAACGGCATGATGTATTCGGCGGAGACCTTTGATGGGAAGGCAATGGATCGGGCGTACGCTGAGGCGCGCGCCAGCCACGAACCGCTCCTCGAAGCCACGCAAATCAAGGGCGACGGCGAGACCCATCCGTTTCTCTCCCCGAACGATGAATTCGCCAACTTCGAACGTTGGGACATCAATTTCAGCAAAATGGAACCCGCGCAGAATAGCGTGCTACATGGCAACTACATCCGCTCGGCTTTCAAGCTGGGACTAGAACTGGACGCCAAATTGGGAGCCAACCCGTACAAGGCCGGCTTGATCGGCGGCAACGACGCCCACGTGGGCGTGGTAACCACGCGCGAAGACAATTTCTTCGGTGAGTTCGCCAACGGATTGCCATCGCCGGACCGCTGGAAAACACCGCTCGCCATGCTTCACAATGATCCGAAGCAAGGGCCCTTGGTTTCGGTCTGGGGTGAACAAGCAGCGGGCCTGGGCGGAGTATGGGCGCGGGAGAACACTCGCGAGGGCATCTGGGACGCGCTCAAGCGAAAAGAAGTCTACGCCACCACTGGCGATCGGCCCGTCGTACGCGTATTCGCGGGCTGGGACTTTGCGCAGGCGGACCTGGTTCGGCCAGACTTTGCAGCGAACGGCTATGCTCATGGCGTCCCCATGGGCGGCGATCTCAACAACGCACCAGCCGGTAAGCGGCCCGCGTTCCTGGTACAGGCGCTGCGCGATCCCGACGGCCCAAACCTCGACCGTATCCAGATCATCAAGGGCTGGCTCGGCAAGGACGGCAAGTCGCAGGAACGCGTATTCGACGTAGCGGTCTCGGGCGGACGCAAGATCGGCCCGGATGGCCTCTGCAAGACCTTAGTCGGCAGCACGGTGGACGTTCCCAATGCGACTTATGCGAACTCCATCGGAGCCCCGACGCTCTCGGCGTATTGGAAGGACCCGACCTTTGATGCTTCCGAGCGGGCATTCTATTACGTGCGCGTGATTCAAATCCCGTCGCCGCGATGGACGGCCTACGATCAGAAGCGCTACGGCATCAAGATGCCGGACTACGTTCCCATGACGGTCACGGACCGCGCCTACACTTCGCCGATCTGGTACGCGCCGGCGAAATGATGAGCGGTCTTGCGAAGAAGTTGGTACGCGAGCCGCTGTTGCACTTCCTCGTACTGGGGGCGGCGATTTTCGCTTTTTACAGCTTGGTGTCTAAGAACTCCAGCGGCGAGCCGGGAAAGATTGTCATCACGCAGGGTCAACTGGCCTCGATGTGGGACACCTTCGCCATGACCCGGCAACGGGAGCCCAGCCGCGAGGAATGGGAGGGCTTGATCCGGGAACGGGTTCGGCAGGAAGTTTATTATCGCGAGGCACTGGCGCTGGGCCTGGATAAGGACGACCTCATCATTCGCCGGCGCTTGCAGCAGAAGATGGAATTTGCTTCCGATGATGCGGCCAAAGCTCAGCCGACGGATGACGAATTGAGAGCGTATATGCAAACGCACACCGATTCGTTTCGCACGGAGCAACGGTTCACATTCCGACAGGTCTTTCTCAGCCCGGAGAAGCACGGCAAAGACCTTGCGCGGTATGCCGCGCAACTGCAGACGACGTTGAACCAGGCCGGCAGCAAGCCCAATATCTCCACGTTCGGGGATTCAATTATGCTCGACCACGAGTTCGTCGAACTCCGGGCCGGTGAGATCGCCAGGCAGTTTGGCGATGGGTTCGCAGCGGCTCTGAGCAGACTTCCGGTCGGCCAGTGGGAAGGGCCGATCGGATCCGCCTACGGTGTACATCTGGTGCTCGTGAGCGCGCGCACGGAAGGACGCGTGGCTGAGCTGTCGGATATGCGCGACGCCGTGCGCCGCGAATGGGAAGAGGCCCGCCGGTTGGAAGCCAGCGAGAAGTCTTACCAGCAGTTGCTGAAGGGTTACACGGTGACGATCGAGGCCCCGGCGCTCCCGAAAGAGAAAACGGTCGCTAGCAGAAACTGAGATGAAATACGGGGCCCTCATCCTGCTTCTGTTCGCCGCGCTCGCGCCGAGGGTGTTCGCGCACGAGGTGCGTCCGGCATACCTCGAGCTTCGCCAGTCCGGGCCTGAAACGTATAACGTGCTGTGGAAGGTCCCCGGCCAGGGAAACTTGCGTCTCGGACTCTATGTGGAACTGCCTGGGGGCTGTACTAACGTCGCGCCGCTACGCGGCGGCATGGCGAACAGCGCCTATACCGAACGCTGGAC
>JBAUOG010001160.1:0-14081 GCA_049579625.1 Bryobacteraceae bacterium | reverse complement strand
TCGGTGATGGTCCAGCCGCTGCCAATCGGCAGCAACGAGTTCAAGTCGGTCATCACGCCGTCGGTGTAGAGGAACGCATGACTAGCCGAGTTGCCCTTTGTAAGCGAATAGCCCACTACACTGCCGCTGTCGTTGACCCCCAGCCCGAAGCTGTTCGAACCGCCCAGGGTGCCCAAATCCTGCATGCTTCCCGCAGTCCAGAGGAAGGCATGCAGGTATCCCGAGGCGGTCTGAGCCGAGCCGACAACTTGCCCGAACGCATCGATACCCGCACCGTAGCTGGAAGATCCGCCCAGCGTTTCCAGGTTCTGCATGCTGTGGCCATTCCAGAGGAACGCCGCCATAGCGCCGCTGGGAGTCTGGCTGGTGCCTGCTATCTGCCCCGCGTTGTTGATCCCGTACGCCGTGCTGAAGTTCCCACCCAGCGTTCCCAAGCTCTGTATCTGTCCATTGCTGAAGATCACAGCGAGTGTTTGGCCACTGGCGTTCGACGCACCGCCCACCACTTCTCCGGCGCTGTTGACGCCGGTGGCGGCGCTCGCTCCTCCGCCCAAACTCCCAAGTTGCGTCAGGACGCCGGTTTGCCATGTGAATCCCTGAGTGCCATAGTTGCCGACAATCTCGCCGGAAAAATTGACAGCATTGGCTTGCCCCGAGAAGCCGAGAGACGTCAGCGTGCCGCCATTCGCATAGGCAGCTACCTGGTTGCTCTGCGCATCGATGGCGTAGCCCACAACCGTGCCCCCGGCGATTGCGAGAGCCGTTCCCGATGAGCCCAGCAGATTGCCAAGATTGGTGACGTTATAGATGGAGCCGGCTTGCACGAGCGCTGGAAGCGCCATCACCACCACCGCCGCGACAAAACGTGCGACGCTTACTCGGGGGCTATTCATATTGTTCTCTTCGGAACTCTATGGCTCGAGTATGGTAGGAAAAGTCCGAATCGCCAATGGAACCAACGTCCTGGAACCGGCCGGTCTAATCCGGTACGGAATACAGGCGAGATGAGCGCCAAGCGTTATGAAGACAACACGTAGCCTGAACGGACTATTGCGGTGCGAGAGGCGGAGTCTCGGAGTCAAAGTGTTGTGAAGGCTAGGCGGCTTCGGCCAAGCGGCGGGCACGCTGCCATTGCACCCTATCCTGATACTCCTGGTACAGAGTAGTGAAACCGGCCCAGTAGTAACCACAAACGAAAAGTAACAAGAAAGGCACAGAGAGGAGGTTCATGGTCTCAATCGCGAAGGTGACCATGGCGAGGAAGTAGGTTCCGATGGCGAGTTCGACCCAGGGCAGCCAGCCACTGCGACGGCGATAGGCAGCGGAAGTGGTTGTTCGCACCTTGTCTGAGCCGATGGCATACTTCGGAGTTCGCACGAAGCTGGTCTGCACGCCCATCAGCGCCTCCAGTACGGCCCTGGTGTTGCTGATAGTGAGTGCTACGCCGGCCGCCATGAGCATCGGCAGGAAAACGATCGACTTCCACCACGTCTTCGGATAGAGCTCCCGCTGTGCGTAGAGATAGAAGGCGGATATGGAAACGAAGGACGCGATGATCAGGGGGAAGTCGATCAGTAACATCTGCAACCATCCCATATAGAAGCGGACAATCATTACCGGCAACATCAGTGCGGAGACAACAACCATCAGGGGGTAGGTGATGTTTGGCGTCAGGTGCAGAAAGGCTTCCACTTTCACGCGCCAGGGAATATCCGCCCGCAGGATGGAAGGCAGCAGCTTCTTGGCGACCTGGGTCAGACCTTTGGCCCAACGCGACTGCTGAACCTGGAAGCCGTGGGTTTCGACCGGCAGCTCCGAAGGGCAATCGAGGCCAGGCATATAGATAAAGCGCCAGCCCTTGAGCTGCGCCCGGTAGCTGAGGTCGGAATCTTCCGTGAGGGTGTCGTGCTGCCAGCCGCCAGCGTCTTCAATCATGGCGCGGCGCAAAATACCAGCGGTGCCATTGAAGTTGAAGAAGAGGCCCGCTCCATAGCGCGCTCCATGTTCGAGCACAAAATGCCCATCGAGCAGCATCGCCTGGACCTGGGTCAGGATGTTGTACTCCTTGTTCAGGTAGCTCCAGCGTGTCTGGACGACACCAACATTGGGGTCGGCAAAGAAATGAACCGTCCGGGTGAGGAAGTCAGCGGGCGGGACGAAATCGGCATCAAAGACGGCGATCAGCTCGCCGGTAGCGGTCTTGAGACCTTCTTGTAAGGCACCAGCCTTATAGCCGTGGCGATTGGTGCGATGGAGATACTGGATGGGAAACCCCTGAGCCAGATACTCATTGCAAAGCCTCTCGGTGTAGGGATGGGTCTCGTCGGTCGAATCGTCCAGCACCTGAATCTGCAGCAAGTCGCGCGGGTAATCGATCTTCGAGATCTCCTCGAGCAACCGCGCAACGACAAACCGCTCGTTATAGAGCGGCAGCTGGACGGTCACTTTCGGCAGCTTGTCGAAGTGAACCGGAGACTCTTTGGGTAGCTTTTTGCGGTGCTTGAAGTAACCCCGCATCGTCTCATAACGATGCATTCCGTACACAGAGAGGATAATCAAGATGGTGAAGTACGGAACCAGCAGAGCCCAGTCAAAGAAAGTAAGCCGGTAAATGCCCTCAAACGTGTTATCGAACAACCGATCAGCCAGTCGCGAAGACAGTGGCTGGGCGGCCAGCAGAAGAGCGAAGGCGAAAGGCTTCAAAATCATAGAGTCGACAGATTCCAGCAGTTGCGATGCCTTGGTGGCCGGCAGGCGACACAAACCTCTTCGCAGGGCAACTGGGTCGGGCGGCGAGGCAAGAACTGCTAGCCAAGAACATTTTAGCGTTTTTCGAAGCTTTTTGCTCGCCCAGTGTGGTTGGGGGAACTTCCTGGTGGTTGCCCTGCTGGGAATTCTACCCGGTGCATTGCAGGGCAGCGAAGGCCGTCCGAACCTGATCTGGCAGGCGGATCTCCAAGGCATTCATGATCTGGTGGTTCAGGGCGACAGGGTTACGGTTGAGTCAAAATCGGGGCCAATGCCCACTAAGGTCATCTACCGATTCGTCGCGCCGATGCCGTCGGATGACATGGAAATTGAGGTGGAACCAATCGCCAGCCGGGGCTATGTGCATGTGGTGGAGCAGCCAAGTTTATCGAACGGGTACGCCCTACGCGTGCGTATAGAAGATAGACAAGACGGCCTGTACCCTTACCGGCTTGCGATCTCGTGGAACGGCGTGGGACATATGACAAAAAAAGCACTGGCCGCAATGGGGGATCACAAGACCAAGCACACTACGCACCCGCCTGAAGATAAGGTCTGGGTGGTCGATGATAAACCGGAAAAGATCACTTGCGGCGCGGTCTGGCGGGGAAATGTGCACGGAACGGCAAGGCTGGGAATTCGCGAAGATGGCGTCCACGTGATGTCTGGGGATGCTGCTGGGGAAATCGAGAAGCAGGCGGGAGCCAAGCCGATGAAGTCCGCGCATCTCGCCGCGGCCCTGTCGCTGGTCGGGGGTGTTTCGGCGATGGTTGTGGAGCCGCCGGGAGCGAAAAACGACTATACTCTGGTCATTGATGTAACGGGGGATACCGGCTTGGCTGCGGTTGAACTGGCCTGGTAACACCAAGTTAGAAAGGGAGGAATGCGGTGAGGGATCACGTCAAGATCTTGGGAATTCTGAACATGGTTTGGGGAGGCTTGATCGTATTGGCAGGCGGTATCGTGCTGCTGGTGTTCGGGGGTATAGCAGGGTTTCTGGGCCTGTCTTCCGGCAACGACAGTGTGGTCGCCGCCCCGATCATGGCCATCATCGGAGTGTGCATTGCCTTCCTGGTGACCCTGGTGGGCATACCGGGGATCATCGGTGGATGGGGGTTGTTGAACTTCAAGGGTTGGGCACGGATCTTGATGATCGTCGTCTCGATTCTGCATTTGCCCAGCATTCCCTTTGGGACGGCACTGGGCGTTTACGGCATTTGGGTGCTGTTCAATCAGGAGACTGAGCGGCTCTTCGAGACGGGTGGGCAGACGCCCTATTTTCCGCCACCGAGTCCGCCGCCGGCACCGCCGAGTCCACCTGCGGTGTATTAACCCGCCACGATGGCCACGGCTCGAATGCATGAGCTGGTGCTCGACACCAACGTTCTCGTCGCTGGCTTACGGTCGAAACGCGGGGCGTCGCATGAATTGCTCAGAAGGATCGGAGAAGGACAATTCCGTCTGAACATTTCGGTAGCGTTGGCACTTGAGTACGAAGATGTACTTAATTAAGCGCGCTGACTTGATTCCAGGTATTGGCGAATCCGAAATGGACGACTTGCTGGATTATCTATTCAAGGTTTCCAACTTGATCCGATTTGTTCTGCGTCGTCGCCCGAGTCTTCCTGATCCGGACGATGAGCGTATTCTGGAAGTGGCGATTCAGTGTGGCGCGACAATCGTAACTCACAACAAAAGACACTTTGATGGAGCGGAGCAATTTGGGGTCCCTGTCAAAACGCCAGCGGAGATTCTTGACATTCTGAGACGACAGTCATGAGCATTAGCATCAACATTCCGGATGAGTTGTACCAGCAGGCGCTGATGATCGCTGAAACTCATCACGTGCCCATTGATGAAGTTTTCGCTTCCGCTTTCGCGGATCAGCTGGCCGTTTGGCAAAGGCTTCAACAGAGGGTTGTGCGCGGGAACAAAGACAAGTTTTTCGCCGTTCTGGATAAAGTGCCGGATGTTGAGCCAGATGAATTGGATCGAATCTGAGACGGGTCGCTCTGGAACTTTCTGCTACGTATTCATGTCAACGGGCAGATGCCGTGTTTCCCACTTACGCGTCGGCGCCCCCTGTGCCCGCTACGCATTAGCTGCCAGGCTCGTTAAACTGTTTCTCGCGACAGTCTTCGCTTCTGTCGGCAAGAACTTCTCTCCCGAAGATCGCGCGGATCAGATCTTTGCCCGCTTCTCGCTTCCGCGTAGGGTCGGCTTCGGACACAAACCGGCGATAGGTTGCGTTGAGGCTTTCTCGAGTCTCCGCTTCGACCTTAATAGCTCAATCTTATCGGGCCTGTATTACTAAATCTTTGTTTCTTTGCGCGAAGCAACGATTATTGCGAAGCGACTGACTCATAGCGGCTGCGCCACAACGGGGTATGAAAGAGTGCGTGAGACGCTTGGGCTACGATGAACGCCGGGGCGAATCGACGAGGCGTCGATTGCGGGCCGGGGCCCACCCTACAACGGATTGTTGCCGAAGATGGGCTGTCACAGATCGTGGCCAAGGGCGAATTCGCTAGCTCACGGATTGTACAGGTAGTTGAGGCAGGATTTTTCGAAGAACTGGAGCCGGTCGTGGGCGACCGGCGCGGGCGAGGGCGCCCAGCCCCACTTCTACATCCCGTTTGCGGCAACGCCGCGCTGTGCCACGGTGCGCTTCGAAAGAACCGGGTTCAGGCCATCTTACGATGGACAGATGGGGTATTTCCCGCTTCGGTATCGACTTGAAGGGCGAGAACGTTACCTCATCTGGATCGGGGACGAACAGGATTCGATTGTCGTAGAACCTAACGGCGCAATTCCCAACTTTAGCGACGCCTTGCTTGTTCGACAGTACGCGGAACCAAGACAGCTCACACGGGAAACAGAAGAGCCGGTCCTCCACAACCTGGACTGGGTTCAATCGTGGTGCTCTGATGGAAAAGACCCGATCGATTGCGCAGAAGCGCTAAACGCCTGGAACCTTTTCGCTGACGTTGCCGCTTCCGTGGGCGCCGCTGGCATTGATTTCCGGGCAATTGATCGCTGCGCCCCTGCGACCTACCAGAAGCTGTTCTGGGGAAGCAATCTCCCCGCCGTGACCCGGAGGGAGAACACTACGTTCCGGAGTGGACCGCTGAAGATATCCGAGGCTTGAGGAACGTGCTCCACGTGGGCCTTGATCTTTTCAAGAAATGCACGTTCGAATGGCGAGGGTAAATGAAGTGCCATCGATCTACCCCGCCAGATAAGCGAACCGAAGGATGCACAGCACCGCCAGCACATACAGAAGCCAGTCTTCTTTTTGAAAGCGGCCGGCGACAAGGCGCAGCAAAGCGCTGGCGATGAAGCCAAATGAGATGCCGGTGGCGATGCTGAAGGTCAACGGGATGGTGAGGATGGTCAGAAAGGCGGGGATCGCGGCCACGGGATCCGGCCAGTCGATGTCCGCAGCGCTAGCCATCATCAGCGCGCCAACCAGGATGAGTGCGGGCGCGGTGGCACTGACGGGAATGAGACCCGCCAGGCTAGCGAGTGGCAGGGACAGCAGAAAAAGCAACCCGACGACGATGGCCGTAACGCCGCTGCGCGCTCCGGCGGCGATTCCGGCAGCGCTCTCGACGTAGCTGACGACCGTTGATGTGCCCATAAGACTGCCGAACATAGTGGCGATGGAATCGGTCAGCAGGATTCGACGCAGACGCGGGATGTCTTCGTTGACTTGCGTCAGGTTCTTGGGCACCAAACCCGCCTCCCGGGTCACGGCCAGCAGCGTCCCCAGGTTGTCGAAGAGGTCCACGAACAGGAAGACAAAGATAATCTCCAGACCGCCGAGGCGCAGCGCCGAGAGCACATCGAGGTGAAAGGCCGTGCCGGCCAATTCCGTAATGGAGAAGTGAGCTGGCTTCCAGGACACCTGACCGGTAGCGACGGCCACAAGGGTGGAGGCCACGATGCCCAACAGAATCGCGCCAGGAATACGGCGGACAAACAACACCAGCGTCACCAACAGGCCGAAGATGGCGACCAGGGCCTGCGGCGCCCTTACGTTTCCGAGTGCGACGAAGGTTGAAGGAGCAGCGACGATCAAACCCGAATTGCGAAGCCCGATGAACGCGATAAAGAGCCCAATCCCTACGCCGACCGCCGAGTACAGTTCTCGCGGAATGGCCTTCACGATAAGCTGGCGCAAGCCCGCCAGGGTCAGCAGCAGGAACGCCACGCCCGAGAGAAACACGGCACCAAGCGCCGTCTCCCAGGGCACGCCCATTCCCTTCACGACGGTGTAGGTGAAGTAGGCGTTCAGTCCCATACCCGGAGCGAGGGCGATTGGATAGCGGGCGAAGGCGCCCATGAGCATGCTGGCGACCGCGGCGCATAAGCACGTTGCCACGGTGACGGCCGCAATGGGCAATCCCGCTTCGTGGAGTATGGCGGGATTGACGAAGATGACGTAAGCCATGGTGACGTAGGTGGTCACGCCGCCTAGCAGTTCGGTTCGCCAGTTGGTGCCCAGTTGTTTGAATTCGAAGTACCGCGCCAGCCGGTCGGTAAGCGTCATGCAGGATCAGTTTATTGTGGCGCACGCGTTGTTCTTGTACACCACCGGAGAAGTCAGTTTGCCGCGAGAATCAATCTGGCACGGGCGAAGACGGCGCGCAGCATGTCCGCCGTGAGCCTGCCGGTGGACGTGTTCTGCTGGCTGGGGTGGTAGGAGCAGAGAACGACTGGGCCGCCCACATGGGTTTCATACTCGGCCCCGTGCGCAAAACGAAAGGCACTGCGAGAAGAAATGAGCCCGCGGCGCTGTAGCGCAGAGAGATAGTTTTCAAATGCGATGCCGCCGAGCGCAACCACTACCCGAACGTTGGGCAGCGTTGCCAGTTCCCGATCGAAGAACGGACGGCAGCGGACGATTTCGTCTCGCGAGGGCTTGTTGTCAGGAGGGGCGCAACGGACGGGCGCGGTAATGTAGGCGTCAGCCAACGTAAGTCCATCGTCGCTCGCAGTGCTCTCGGGCTGGTTGGCAAAACCGGTCTGCCACAGGGCACGGAAGAGGAAATCACCCGAACGGTCCCCTGTAAACATGCGCCCGGTTCGGTTTGCGCCGTGGGCGCCAGGGGCGAGTCCAATGATGAGGAGCCGCGCGGCGGGATCGCCGAAAGAGGGCACCGGCCGGCCCCAATACGTCCAATCCAGATAAGCGCGCCGCTTCTCAAGGGCGACTCGCTGGCGATATTCCACGAGGCGGGGGCAGAGCCGGCAGGCGACGACCTGCTTATTCAAGACCGCCAGGGCCTTCGCCGCACTCGCGACTGTGTTGGGCGGGGCCACTAGAGATCGAATTGGATCCCCTGCGCGAGCGGCAAATTCTCTGACCAGTTGATGGTGACGGTCTGGCGGCGCATGTAGGCCTTCCAGGAATCGCTGCCCGCCTCGCGGCCGCCGCCGGTCTCCTTTTCGCCACCGAATGCGCCACCGATCTCAGCACCGCTGGTTCCGATGTTGACGTTGGCGATGCCGCAGTCGCTGCCGCGCGCGCTCAAGAACGTTTCGGCCGACCGCACGCTGTCGGTGAAGATAGCGGAAGAGAGTCCCTGCGGCACTTCGTTATGCCAGGCCAGAACTTCGTCGAGGGAATCAAACTCGATCACGTACAGGATCGGCGCGAAAGTCTCGTGATGCACGATGGGCAGATCGTGACGGGCTTCGACGATGGCCGGTTTGACATAGAAGCCAGGTTGATCGCTGATCCGGCCGCCGCCCGTGAGAGCGGTTCCACCTTGCTCTGCGGCGAATTGAAGAGCCTGATCCATCATCGTGACGGCGCTGGCATCAATCAGCGGACCAACCAGTGTAGCGGGGGCGAGTGGATCGCCGATCCGAATCTGCTGGTAGGCCGCGAGCAGTTTCTCCTTGAAGGTGGGGGCAACTCCACGCTGCAGGAACAGGCGTCGCACCGATGTGCATCGTTGGCCAGCCGTGCCGACAGCACCAAATAAGACGCCGCGCAAGGCCAGGTCGAGATTGGCGTCGTCCATCACGATGACGGCATTGTTGCCGCCCAACTCGAGTAACGTGCGACCCATGCGCTTGGAGACCACCTCGGCCACGCGGTAGCCCATGCGGGTGGAACCCGTGGCACTGATGAGCGCGACACGCTGGTCATTGATCAGGCTTTCGCCGACCTCGGCATCGCTGCCGACCACCAGTGAGAAAACTCCTTCCCAGCCATGGTCGACGAGAACCCGTCGACAAATTTGCTGTACCGCGATGGCGGTGAGCGGCGTTTTCGGCGAAGGCTTCCAGATGATGCAATCGCCGCACACCGCGGCGACGAGAGCATTCCAGGACCAGACGGCCACCGGAAAGTTGAACGCCGAAATGACGCCGACCAGGCCGAGCGGATGCCACTGCTCGTACATGCGATGCAGCGGGCGCTCGCTTTGAATCGTCAATCCGTAGAGCTGCCGCGAGAGGCCGACAGAAAAGTCGGCGATGTCGATCATCTCTTGGACTTCGCCCTTACCTTCCGCAAGGATCTTGCCCATCTCGAGCGTCACCAGTGTGCCGAGGTCGTCCAGGTGTTTCCGCAATTCATTACCGATGGCGCGGACGATGAGGCCACGCTGTGGGGCGGGGAGCATCCGCCAGCGCGTGAAGACTTCCTGCGCATCCGCAATGACCTGCTCGTACTCGGCGAGGGTAGCGGTCTGCACGGTGCCAAGCAACGATTCGTCGCGCGGGCTGTAGGACGCCAATTCGGGCCCGGAACAGGTGAGCCACTGCTTCCCACAAGCGCCTTGCGAGATGCCACGAATGCCGAGCCGCTCGAGAATGACCGCGGGGGTGGGTTGGTCTGCGAGACCAGTCTCAATCAGGGTTGTGCCAGCCATTGGAAGCCTTCGGGCCCGGTGGCGAAGTCGAGATTCGCCGCGCGGGCCACACGCTTCATAGTATGAACAACCGATTCCTGGAAGGCTGGGGCGAACCACTCTGCTTCGCCGTACCGCTCCGCAATTTGGAAGGCTGCGTGGCGGGTGGTGGCTCCGCGCGGCTTCACTCCCCGGACGTGCAAAGGGTCGCCGATCAGTCGCCGTCCGGTGGCCTCCAAGGCTTCTTCTGCGAGGCGTTCCGGATCACATGGCAGGAGTGGCGCGAGAGTCGCATACACCTCAATTCCAGCGGCGCGCAGTTCGCGGACGGCAGCCAGGCGCTGATCGTTTGGTTCGCAATGCGGTTCGTAGCGCCGGCGGACATCGTCGCGGTTGGTGGTGATGGAGAAGCTGATACGCAGCTTCGTGCCAAGTGCGACTTTACGAAGAATTGCGAGGTCGCGAAGAATCAGTGGCGAACGGGTTTGGATGGCGAACACGCACGGCGGAGTTTCCGCAACCGCCGCCAGTAACGCGGGCAGGTGCGGGTCAACCGCTTCAGCGGGCTGGTACGGATCCACCAAAGGGGAACAGTAAATGATCTGGTCCGGCCGCGATTGCTTCCGGAGCAGCAGCGCCGCGTTGGCTTTGAAGGTGGTGAATTGACCCCAGCGCTTCCAATCCTCCGGCTTCAATCCGCCGTAGATGCCCATCGTCGGGACGTAGCAGTAGGAACACCCATAGGTGCAGTTGCGGGCCGGCGTCAACGAGTGCGTGAAGCCTGCTTCGCGGATAAAACCGGTGGTTGGGCTCAGAATGCTTGACGCCGGTGCCTCGAAGATCTGGAACAGAGGTGGCCTCCGACAACGAGTGTAGGCTGAATGCGTTTGGAGAGCCGGATGTGGGCACCCGCCCCACGCCGCCGGATGGGCAAGCTCTGCCGCCGGGGGGCCTCTGTTAACCTGCGAATGGAGAGCACCGGAGTTATGAAGAAGTTTCTGTTGGGCGTACTCGTCGGTCTTGTGTTTGCAGCCCTGTGCGGCGTGATTTTCCTGCTGGTTATCGCCAAGCTGGCGACCTCCAAGCAAGCGCCAACGATTGCGGGCAATTCCGTTCTGTTGCTCAATCTTGACGGTGACCTTCCCGAAGCTGCCCCCATCGAAGTACCCCTTCCGTTTTTCGAACAGCAGGCTCCCGTCACAGTCCGTGACTTTTGGTCGTCCCTGCGGTTTGCGGCCACCGACAAACGAATCAAGGCAGTGGTTATTCGCCCACGGGGACTGGCCGTAGGCTGGGCCAAACTGCAAGAACTGCGTGATGACCTGATCGCGTTCAAGAAGTCGGGCAAGCCACTGTACGCCGAGTTGCAGGGAGCGGGTATGCACGAGTACTACATCGCGTCGGTGGCCGACAAGATTTACGACTCGCCTGACGATCTCGTGAACGTGAAGGGCATGCGGCTGGAGACGATGTACCTGAAGGGCGCGCTGGATAAGCTGGGCGTTGCGTTTGAGGTCGACCACATCGGACGCTATAAGGACGCCGGCGATATGTTCACGCGAAAAGACATGTCGCCCGAAACGCGCGAGGTCTTGAATCAGGTCCTCGACCAGCTGTATGGCGATTTCTGCAAAACGGTCGCCAATGGCCGGCACAAAACATCCGAGGACGTCGAGGCAGCGGTGAATCAAGGGCCGTTCACGGCCGGCCAGGCAAAGGATGCGGGACTGTTGGACGTGCTCGCCTACGAAGACCAGTTGTTTGATGAACTGAAGAACAAAGTGGGTGCCGGCGACCTGAGCAAAGTGTCGCTCCGAACTTACTCTCGCGCCATCCCGTATAAGGGTGACCACATCGCGTTTCTGGCCGCCGACGGCGACATTGTTCGTGGCCGGGTCGACGACATGTTCGGCAACAACGATGTGATCGCGTCGGAGAACATCACGAAGACGATCCAACAACTGCGGAAAGACAACACGGTGAAAGGCGTGATCCTGCGCGTGGATTCCCCGGGGGGCGACGCTGTTGCGTCCGACGAAATCCTGCACGAGCTGAAGCTGCTGAGTAACAACAAGCCGCTGGTGATTTCGATGTCAGACTATGCGGCATCCGGTGGCTACTTCATATCGATGACGGGCAATCAGGTGGTGGCATATCCCAACACGATCACCGGATCGATTGGTGTGATTTACGGAAAAGCGAACGTGAAAGACCTCTTCAACAAGCTCGGAATCGGCGTGGATGCGCTGGAGCGCGGCAAGTTCGCCGGGATCGATTCGGCGTTCACAACGCTTTCCGACGCGGAGAAGGAAAAGTTGCATGAAGGCATCGAGGCGACCTATCATTCCTTTGTTTCAAAGGTGGCCGCAGCGCGGAAGAAGTCGTACGACCAGATCGACCCGCTCGCGCAAGGACGCGTTTGGATGGGAGCTCAGGCGATGTCGAACGGCCTGGTGGATGATTTGGGCGGGATCGATTCGGCGATTGCGATCCTCAAGCAGCGCGCAAAGCTGACAGGAGAGGTTACGTTGATTGCCTACCCGGCTCGCCGCAGTCTGTTGGAGTTGCTGACGAGTAGTCCGGTGGACCAGATGGCCGACGCGGCTGCCGAGAACAAGCTTCGCAAGACGCTTGGGTTCTTCCCGAGCCCATCGCTGCTGAGGGGCGGCATCTTGCAGTTGATGCCTTATCAGATCACGGTGAAGTAGGGGATATCGGGCATCCTCCTTGAATTCAATCCCCGGCGAACTTCCTCGCCGGACGTCCGTCGACGATAAACGCCTTCTCATTTGGCGAGAGGGAACTCAAGGCATTGAGTACAAACACCGCTTGCTCATGCGTGCGGCTCAGAAGACCCACGTGGAAGACTGCATTGACATCGAACGACAGAGCGAGTGATACTGAGTAAAGTAATCAATTAATTAATCAGGCTAAACATGATCAAGAAGATCTCAGCCCTTACGGCCCGCACTCAGTTCGGTCAGATCATGAACCGCGCCATTGAGCGTCGAGAGCGCTTCCTGGTGGATCGGCGTGGTGAACCCGCCGTCATTATCATGAGCGTGGATGACTACCTCCAGACCATTGCGCCGGAGGATATCGCGCTCAAGAAACTTCGAGACGAAGCGAAGCGCAACGGCCTCGATAAGCTGACGATGGAAGACGTTGACGCGGAGATCGCCGCCTATCGCGGCGAGAAGCGCGGATAATCTGAGCCCGGCCAAGATACGAGCTGTACTGGACACCAACGTCGTCGTTTCCGCAGTCCTGACAAGTGGCGGAGCCGAAGCCTATACTCTCGATCTGGCCGCGGTACGCAAGATTCAGATTTTCGCTACCACTGCGATCTTGGCTGAATACGAAGGAGTGCTTCGGCGTCCCAAGTTCAGCCGCATTAGCCCGCAGTTGATTAACGGCGCTCTTGACCTGATCCGGCATGTGGCAATTCTGGTGAAGCCGACGGAAATCCTTGCCGTTTCAGCCGATGAAAGCGATAACCGGTTCCTTGAATGCGCGGAAGCTGCGGATGCGGATTACCTGGTGACGGGCAACAAACGTCATTTCCCGGCCCGCTGGAAGAGGACGGCCGTCATCGGTGCGCGCGAACTCGTCGAGCTACGTGTAGACGCAGAGCGTTCAGAGTAGGTGCGTAGTGTCCAACGGAAGATTCTACATATAAGCAGTGGGCGTCCGGTTCACTCTGGGTTGGCAGCAACAAGAACAAGGGGATTGGAGTGTTTGCCAGCGGCTGGAGCCTAGCTAGCCTAGCTAGCGGATTCACTGTCGACCCGGGCGTCGTGCCCACCTTGGGACACAGGCGCCAGTCCTGGTCGGTGTTTGTTCAGGCAGCGTTAGGGTAACGTAAACGCCACGACGTAATCGCCGAGCGGCAATCCGCCGGCGTCGTGTCCACCGGCGCAAATCAGCACATACTGTTTGCCATCCGGCCCTTGAAAGGTCATGGGCGTGGAGCGCGCGCTCGTGGGCAGCGTTCCTTTCCACAGTTCGTTACCCGTCTCGCTGTCAAATGCATGGATGGCGGCCTCGATTGTGCCGGCGATAAAAGTGACGCCGCCTGCTGTCGTGATGGGCCCACCCAGAGAAGGACTGCCCCAGGACGTAGCCGCCGGGATCTTCTCGGTGCCCGCAAACTGCCCTAAGGGCACCTGCCACTTCACTTCTCCGGTGGAGGCGTTGATCGCAGTCAAGACACCCCACGGAGGCGGTGTGCAAGGCATGTGATATTTCGGGGCCATTAAAAAGCGCCGCGCCATTCCGTACGGTGTTCCCCGTTGCGGCGCGAATTCCCAATCGCCGTGGAGATCGCGATTGGCCGACCGTTCCTTGGCGTAGTCGTCCCGCGGAATCAGGCGAACCTCAGCGGCCAGATTGTTGGCGGGCAGAATGAGCAGATCGTGCGCAGGATCGTAGGCAGAGCCGCCCCAATTAATACCGCCCACATTCCCC
>JBAUOG010001159.1:0-9436 GCA_049579625.1 Bryobacteraceae bacterium | reverse complement strand
TTCCGGTCTTTGCGGTCCAGAACGTGGATTGATTCAATGACGACCTCCGTGACCGGCCATTGCACTTTGATCGGTGCCACTCTCGGTTTCGATGCTGCGCTCGTACTCACGGTAGGTGAGTTCGCCTTCGAGAAATACATGCGAGCCGGTGGGTATTTTGGCTGCATAGTCGGCCGTTAACCCGTATGCGACGCAGGAGTGCCATTGCGTTTTCTCCTGCCATTCATCATTCGTGTCTTTGTAGCGTTTCGTTGTTGCAATTGAGAGTCGGCTGATATTGCGACCGCTCTGCGTTGCTGAGGTTTTTGCGTCGCGGCCAGTAAAGCCGCACAGAGTGATTCGATTGAGATTCATAGTTTAGGGTTTCCTTTCTTTCGTTACATTGAGAGTTGCGCAATGCAACTCCTGCCTGACCGGCGAGGTTCGGGGGTAGCAACTGTCCAGCTGAGGGGAATCGCCCATCGTGGAAGCGAAGCGACACGACGAAGCGCAGCGAAGGGCTGCACAAGCGACGGCGCGGAAGCCTGGGGACACGGCTTGACGGGCGCGAGGACCGGAGCCCTTAGTTTCGGTGCGAGCCTTCCCCGAATTCGTCTGCGACTTCGGTTCTTTACTTCTCTGCGTTTGTTCCCACTGTTCCCAGAACGACCCTTCACTGGGAACAAGGCAACTGATTGATACAGTGCGTGGTTCCTACCGTTCCCGGTGTTCCCATTTCGTTCAGAACTTTTCCAGGCGACCCAATCGCACTTGACGAAGTAGTCGGAAGCGGAGCAACTGGGAACACTAAGAACCGCGATCCTGTTCATCGGTTTCAACTGGGAACAGACCGGGAACAGGACTGAGAACACTGGGAACATTTACGCCTCCATCCGGCGATATCGCCATTCCAGCCTCGTTCCTTGGCGTTCGCGGTAACGCTCCCAACCCAATGCTTGAAAGCAGCGTGCGACGCGGTTCTTGTCCGACTGTGCCCCACTGCGACCGCGGCTTATCGAGACACAGCGAGAGTACTTCTCCGATGGCCGCACTGGGCCGGTCCTCAATCCAACGTGCAACGAGTTCCTCCCACGGATCTCCTTCGTAACGATCCGCTTGCTCCGCCGCAGCCTCTTCGACAAGCTCGGCTGTTTCCAACCACCACAGGAAGCCTCGATCAAACCGGGCTTTGGCTTCCGCCCACAGTTGATCGCGATCGCGCGCGAGACCATCGATGTCAATCGAGCCACACGCGACCGGCCAGAAGCGGCGGGCACCCGGTTCGTCTCGGAGGTAGTTGGAGTGATTGACGGTCCCTGCAAACACGCATTGGCGTGGCGATTCGATCAGTCGTTTGCCGTAGGGCGGCCGAAAACGGTCCGTGGTGCGGCTCATGAAGGCCTTGATTCGGCCGACCTCGGACCGATTGAGCGTATCGAGTTCGGAAAGCTCGATGATCCATACGCCTCGCGTCTGCAAGACCGAATCTTTAGTGCCCAGATCCGCGAGTTCATCGGTGAAGTAAGACCCTGCCAACGTCTTCAGTGCCGTCGATTTCCGACTGCCTTGGGGTCCTTCGAGAATGAGACAGGAGTCTGCTTTGACCCCGGGCCGATAGATGCGTGCCACCGCCGAGACGAGCCACCGGGCACCAACGGCTCGGCCGTAGTTTGTGTTCTGCGCACCCAGGTAGATCGTTAACCAGCGGTCCAGACGTTCCACCCCATCCCAGGAAATGCCTTCGAGGTAACGGCGGACCGGATGGAACGAACGATCTTTCGAAACCGTCTGGACGGCCTGCGCCGCAATCGTGACGTCGACCAGGATGCTCTTGCGCTGCAGCCAGTCGGCAGTGAGACGATCTTCCTGGTCACTCCATGTTCCGTTCGGGACCGGACCCCAAGGCGCCGGCCGCAAGGCGATGGGTGAGAGTGCGAATTCATCAAAGGCGAGCACGCCTTTCCATTCCGGGGCGTGCCGGAGCGCTGCGATCGCGTTGGCCAAGACCGGATAAATGTTGCCTTCGGGATAGCTCGCCGTGGGCTTGGCTCGAATCAACTCCTTCCGCCAATCGAACGGAGTGAACGAAACGCGCGAGATTTCGGCCAGCACCGTTTCTGGCCCGACAGCCGCGAGGTGATCATCGATCCCTTTCCCTTGCGCGAGATCCCACTCCAAAAAACCGACGACCGCTCCTTGCCGGCGCAAGTGTTGGGCGAGTTCCGCCCGAGCGATACGCACCTGATCTTTCGAGTGAGCGTCGGCGTCGAACGCGATGATGACCTTGCGATCCTTCCAGGTGATCCACTCCAGGTCTGGAATGGGACCCTTCACATTCACCCGCTGACCGTCCGGACCGGTCGCCTTGCCAATCGTGCCCCGCCAGTTGAAAACACCCGCAATACCGACCGGCAGAAATCGCGCACCGTCCTGCGCGTTCCAACGAGCAAGTCGCCACAGCGCAAGTGTTTTGAACTCGCCTTCGGTGATCAGCACGAATCGATCCACGTCGCTCAACGCAGCCTCGGCCCCTGGTGGCAGGTAGAGCATGTTCCCTCGTCCCGGCGGACTGAGGTATTTTTGCCTCACCTTCATCTGGCCGGTCGGGTCGAGTTCGAGGTCGGGGTGGTCGCGCCGGAGCCGGTATTCGCGAACGCTCGCGCGGCCCGGCGAGAAGTAGGGGATGGCGATGCCCGCGTAATCCCCTCCTCGTCTGCCGACGAGTTGCGATCCGGTGAAGGAGTCGACTCGGCGCAGACACGCGGCCCCGACGACATGCTGGTCCAACCATCGGGCTCCGAGTGCCGCAAGATCAGCGGCGGACAGCTCCTCGCCGATGACACTTCGCAGAACTTGATGCTCTTCGGCTAAGGGATTTGGACATGAGTGTCCATTGTTTCCATTGAGCTCAGCCTTGGAACTTGCGACGGCATTTTCTCCTGGATGGCAATCACCGAATTCGGATACACTTTGAGCAGTGACCGGGTCAATGTGCACGGCTTCACCAAGTTTGTCTGCCGAGGGCGCCGCTCGCGAGTGGCGCCCTCCGCCTTTACAGGGCCAACGGAGGGGGTCTGACAGATTTCTGACAAATCCACGCCGTTCGTGCAGTTTTGTCCGTTTAGGCAGTTCGCAAGTTGTTTAAATCATTGATCCTTGGTGGTGGGCACGTATTCGAGCCCCACGCCGTCCACCAGCCAATGAGTAGTTTATCTTCAATAAGATAGCCTCCTTGGATGTGACCGTGGCCGAAACTGCCATGCCGTCCACCAAAGATAAGCCATTGCGGTTTCATGAAGTTACGGACGTCGGAATTCTGTCATCAAGCCAAAGTCTGACAAAGCCGAGACTTTTCTTGACCGCGAGAACCCGCTTTCCTTCGTCGGCTTTCTGGGAGCAAAACAGAGTGAACAATCGACTGATAGCGTCGACCAAGCTCGACTGAAAGGCGTCAGCGACCTCGTTAAGAGTCCGGTTGTGTCCGATGATCCTCGGGCTGGTCCCTAATCAAATTGGTTATAGCCGGATCACAGACGATACCCGAAGCCGCTACGTCAAAGCGCATGCGCGTCGATGCGCCAGACTTTCTTGTCGGAGAGAAACGTCAGCCACACGGACCCGTGTGCCGCACGGATGCTGTCGCCGCCTTTTCCTTTCCACTGCTGGACCACTTTGTTCGTCGACGTATCCACTTTCGTAATGGGGAACCCGAATAGTGTTGCCCAAACCGCGCCTTCGCCATAGGCAATCTCTCCCCCCTCGCCCGGCAGGCCTGCGTTGATGTTGATCACCTTCCGGTTAGCCCCATCGATCCGCGAGATCGTTCCATCGCCCTGGTTCAGCGTCCACGCCGACCCTGCGCCAAATGTAATGAATCGCGGAGCCTTGCCCACTGCAATCTTGTCCGTCACCTGGTTCGTCTTCGGATCCACCCGAGCTACCACGCTTTGATCAGGCGCACTCACCCAGACCGCGTCGCGGCCAAAGGTGCAAGCCACGGATCCCGCCGGCACTTCGATCGCCTTCACAACTTCGTTCGTCTGTCCATCGATCCGCGACAACACGCCTTTCTTATCCGTCACCATCCAAACGCTGCCTGCTCCGGTCGTGATTCCGCCTTCCGAATCGGCCGGCCCCGCGTTGATGGTCGCTTCAATCGCCCCGGTCTCCGCATGGAACCGCACCAGCTTGTGTTCGCTGCAGCTGGGCGACCAGATGCTCCCAAATCCGTACGCGAGTCCCGAGCACGGCTTTCCAACTGTAACGGTGCGGCCCACTTTGTTGGTCTTGACGTCTAGCTGAACCACGGCGTTCTTGGGCGAGCTCGCAACCCAAACCGAGTCTTCCGTCACTGCCATCCAATCCGGCGTCCCATCGACGGGGAACACAGCGGTTGGTGTGATCGAGTCCATGGCTCGTTGCACGCCTGGCGTTGCAACCCCTGTCGCAGCCGGCTTCTTTGCCGCTTGCCCAGCGGCAAGGAGCAGACAGAACACGCAAGTCGCACCAGGCCACACAAGCCAACGTCTTAAGGTCATCCGAAATCGCTCCGATTCCCACATTTCAACGCACCAGGGGAATCCATGAGTCTAGCGGACCGCCTTTCGCTTCCACAGCGGTTCTTTTTATGCGGGTCATAAAAAGTATCTTGACCTTCAAGAGCATCTCGATTTGCATGCCCGCAGCGGATTTGTCATACTTCCGGGATGATGTCATGGAATGCAAGGCGGAGTGGGCTTCGGCGCATTTCGCTGCGTGTGATGCTCCGCATCACCGCCATGGATGTCTGCTGCGGCCCTCCCGCAGTTCGCTAAGCCTCCTCCAGACGCCGTTCGTGTCTAGTCTTCTTCGTGAAATCGTGGTGTGTCCGTGCAAGGTGATCGTTCTGACCCCGGCCGGCACAGGAACGGGAGTGTATCTTAATGCCTGACGAAATTCTCTTCGAGGAGATTATCCAACCGGGCGCAACGTGGTCGCATGTTCTGAAGCGCGGCACGGCCCTGCGGATGACCGATACGAACAGTGGCGCCAACGTGGGCGCGCTCTTTTACAACTTTGACTGCCTAGTCGAGCGCCTGAACATACCCGACACGTTAAAGGCGCAGCACATCGCTCGGCTCACCGAAGGCTTCGTTCTGTACTCCGATATGGGTCGCATTCTCTGTTCAGTGACGGCCGACACTTTCGGTTGGCACGACGCCATCAGCGGCTGCTCGAACGCTGCTCTCGTCAAATCAAAATACGGTGAGGCGCGTTACCAGGAGTACCGCAACAAGTTCCATCAGAACGCGAGAGACAGCTTCTTGATTGAAATCGCCAAGTACGGCCTTTCACCGCGGGACCTCTCGCCCAATGTGAATTTCTTCAGCAAGGTCATCGTCCGCGATGACGGCTCCCTGCAGTTTCAAGAAGGCCCCACCAAGCCAGGTTGCTTCGTCGAATTGCGGGCCGAAATGAATGTGCTGGCTATTCTGAACACCTGCCAGCACCCCCTGGATCCGAATCCGCGTTACGAGCCGAAAGCCGTGCACCTAACCATCAAACGAGTTTCTCAGCCTGCGACCGACGACCCATGCCGCCTTTCATGCCTGGAGAATGCACGCGGCTTTACGCTGACGGAGCGCTATTTTTTGTAGACGGGAATCAGGAAAACAACCCAATGACCAGCACTAGACTCACCACCAGCGACCTCGATCCATCCAAAGCCATCCACAGCGACATCATCCCCGCTGGCGAATCCTGGATCCATGAGATCAAGCGAGGCCAAATCTTTCGCATCGTCGATCTCGAAGGCAACCAAGCCGTCGACACTCTCTTCTACAACGCTGCCGATTACGCTGACCGCTACAGCTTCCAGGACACCATTCGCGAGCAAGGCAACATTTACCTCACTGCCGGCACCAGGTTAATCTCCACCAACAGCAATACGTTACTTACTATCGTCGCTGACACCTGTGGCCGCCATGACACTCTCGGGGGCGCCTGCGCCACCGAAAGCAACATGGTCCGCTACGCCATAGAGAAGCGCTATATGCACGCGTGCAGACAGAGCTTCCTAAAGGCAGTCATCGCCTTCGATCACGGCTTTGAAAAGCGCGACATCGCCAACAACATCAACTTCTTTATGAACGTGCCGGTCACGCCCGAAGGTAAGCTCACTTTCGAGGACGGTATCTCCGAGCCCGGCAAGTATGTCGAACTGCGCGCCGAGATGGATGTGCTCGGTCTGATTAGTAATTGCCCTCAGCTCAACAATCCGTGCAACGCCTACAACCCGACGCCGATTCAGGTCCTCATCTGGGACCCGGTGAGTGCAGCGCAGTAAATGTTCAAGCGAGTCCTGATCGCCAACCGCGGCGCCATCGCCTGCCGCATCATTCGCACACTGAGGAAGCTCGGTATTCAATCCGTTGTTGTGTATTCGGAGGCCGACCGGCATTCGATGCACGTGAGTCAGGCGGACGAAGCCGTCTGTATTGGTCCAGCCCCGGCTGCACAGAGTTATCTCTCGACAGATGCAATCGTCACCGCCGCCCGCCAGACCTCGGCTGAGGCCATCCATCCAGGCTATGGCTTCCTGAGCGAAAAGCCGGAGTTTGCCGAAGCATGCAAACAAGCCGGTCTGGTCTTCATCGGGCCGACCCCAGCCCAGATGCGAGCCTTTGCTCTGAAACATACAGCCCGCGAAATGGCCGCCGGTTTGAATGTCCCGCTGCTTCCTGGGACGGGCCTGCTGCATTCGATCCCCGAAGCCGAACAGGCAGCCTCGCGCATTGGATACCCTCTCATGCTCAAGAGCACCGCGGGTGGCGGCGGCATCGGCATCCGGCGTTGTCAGGGCCCAGACGATCTTCATGCTGCCTTTGAGGCCGTCCAGCGCCTGGGAGCGAGTAACTTTGGAGACAGCGGCGCCTTCCTCGAGCGCTTTATTTCGCAGGCCCGTCACATCGAAGTTCAGATCTTCGGCGATGGCAATGGCCACGTCGTGGCGCTCGGTGAGCGCGACTGTTCCGCCCAACGCCGCAACCAGAAAGTCATCGAAGAAACACCGGCGCCAGGCATCACAGCTGAGACACGCCGCCGGCTCTTCGAAGCTGCCGCGCGCCTAGGTGAGGCCGTCAGCTATCGCTCGGCCGGCACCGTCGAGTTCGTCTACGACAATGCCACCGGCGAATTCTTCTTTCTTGAAGTCAACACGCGTCTGCAAGTCGAGCACGGTGTGACCGAAGAAGTCACAGGCTTCGACCTGGTGGAGTGGATGGTCCTCCAGGCATCTGACAATTTAGCTCCGCTCCATACATTCACCGTCGCTCCGCGCGGTCATTCCATCGAAGTTCGACTCTACGCCGAAGATGCCGGGGCCAATTTCCAGCCCAGTTCCGGCCAGCTTGCGCACGTCATGTTCCCTAATGATGTCCGCGTCGAAACCTGGGTCGAGGCCGGCACAGAAGTGACGCCCTACTACGATCCGATGCTCGCTAAGCTAATCGTCCACGCTGTAGATCGTCCACAAGCCGTCGCAATGCTTCGGAGCGCACTGCACGAAACGCAACTCGCCGGCATCGAAACTAACCTCGACTATTTGCGCAAGGTCTGTGCCGCGCCGGATTTCACAGCGGGCTCCATCGTCACCTCAACGCTCGCGGGCTTCCCCTATCTGCGCACCGCCGTTGAGGTTATCGAGGGCGGCACGCAAACCACGGTGCAGGATTATCCGGGCCGCCTCGGCTATTGGAACGTTGGCGTGCCTCCCTCGGGCCCTATGGACATTCTGGGGTTTCGTTTGGCCAACCGCTTGGTGGGCAACGCGGCAACGGGGGCGGCCCTCGAAATCACCATCTCGGGACCAACGTTGCGCTTCGGATGCGATACCACAATCGCACTGGCGGGAACTGATATGAAGGCCACGCTCGACGGCGTTCCCCTTCCCCGCTGGCAAGCTGTCTTCGCACCGGCTGGCTCCATCCTCAGGATGAACACCGCCACCGGCCCTGGAATGCGAGCGTATCTCGCCGTCGCCGGTGGCTTCGACGTTCCCGAATACCTTTCCAGCCGCAGCACATTCATGCTGGGCCGCTTTGGTGGACACGCTGGCCGCGCACTGCGCTCAGGCGACGTTATCCACCTCAATGGTTCCGCCAGGGCCACAAAGCTGCCGCAAATGCAGATCTCGCCCGCGGCAATTCCTTCCTACACCAACGCCTGGCAAATCGGCGTCCTCTATGGTCCGCACGGCGCCCCCGATTTTTTCCGCGATGAAGACATCACGATGTTATTCGATACAGACTGGAGGGTTCACTACCATTCCGATCGCACCGGCGTTCGTCTCATCGGGCCCAAACCCAAGTGGGCTCGCCTCGACGGCGGTGAGGCCGGCCTTCATCCCTCCAACATCCACGACAACGCGTATGCCATCGGAACCCTCGATTTCACCGGCGATATGCCCATCATCCTGGGCCCAGACGGACCGAGTCTCGGCGGCTTCGTCTGTCCCGCCACCATCATTCATGCCGAACTGTGGAAGGTGGGCCAGCTTCGCCCCGGAGATACGGTCCGCTTCCGCGCCGTCACTGCGGCACAGGCAGACCAGATGGATGTTCAGGTTGAACGTGCCATCGACAGCTTGACCGCTCCCCTGCCGTCGCTGCCGCCAGAAGCCACACAACCAACCGAAACCGCGGTCATCGCTATCCATCCGGCTACAAACTCGGAGCCGCAAGTTACCTATCGCGCCGACGGCGACCGTTATCTGCTCGTCGAGTTCGGCGACAACATCCTCGATCTGGCCCTCCGGCTCCGCGTTCACGCGCTCGAGTCACAGCTTCGCCAGATGGAACTACGCGGCATCGTCGACATCACGCCGGGAATTCGCAGCCTCCACATCCACTACAACTCACGCATACTCCCGCGCCAGCAACTGCTCAATGCTCTCGCAACCGCAGAGCAGGCCATCCCGAAAGATCTCGATATCGCTGTACCTTCGCGAATCGTTCACATGCCGCTCTCCTGGGACGACCCGCAAGCCCGTCTCGCTGCTGAGAAATACATGACCGCGGTGCGGCCTGACGCTCCGTGGTGCCCCAGTAACATCGAGTTCATTCGCCGTATCAATGGACTTGGTTCCGTCGAAGATGTCCATCGCGTGGTGTTCGATTCCAGTTACCTCGTCTTGGGCTTGGGTGACGTCTATCTCGGAGCACCGGTGGCAACTCCCGTCGATCCCCGCCATCGGCTCGTCACCACCAAGTACAATCCTGCTCGCACTTGGACCCCCGAAAACGCTGTCGGCATCGGCGGCGCGTATCTCTGCATCTACGGCATGGAAGGTCCCGGCGGCTACCAATTGGTGGGACGCACGCTGCAGGTCTGGAATACATTCAAGAGCACGCAGGATTTTGAGCCCGGGACGCCTTGGCTGCTTCGCTTCTTCGATCAGATTCGCTTCTATCCGGTCAGC
>JBAUOG010001158.1:0-2094 GCA_049579625.1 Bryobacteraceae bacterium | reverse complement strand
GCGTTGGACTGCTGGCTGCACGCCTACCGGTTCATCTACTTGATGGACGTCTCTCTGGCGTGCTGGAAGGCGGCTGAGACGGCGTTTGACCGCTCGGGTCCGGTGCGGCAAACGAAATCGGGCCGCGGTGTCCGCGCGGCCCGATGATGGTTAAGGATTTTTTGCTCAGATGGTCCCAAATCTGTGCTAGCAGCCCGTTGAAGTAAAAGCCTCTTGCCCATCAAGGTACAATCGGGGCACAGCGGCGGCAATCGAGACCCGCAGGGAGGCCAGCGTCCGATGGCAATGGGAAGACGGAAGCAGCGGCAGGAAGCGTTGTTCATTACGGCGACGGATTTGCCCAGGTCGGATGGGCATCCCTTCTACAAGAAGCTGAATCAGCTTTTGGCCGAGGCCAAGTTCGACGAATGGATCGAACGGCGCTGTCAGCAGTATTACGCCCAGGAGGAAAAACGGGGGCAGCCGAGCATTCCACCCGGTCTCTATTTCCGGATGCTCATCGTCGGCTATTTCGAGAACATTGACAGCCAGCGCGGCATCGCTTGGCGGTGCGGCGACAGCCTGTCCTTGCGGGAATTCCTGGGCGTGCCCCTGGGTGAAATGACGCCCGATCATTCGACCATGACCAACACTCGCAAGCGTTTGCCGCAGGCAGTGTTCGAGGAGGTATTTCAATTCGTGCTGGCGATCGCCGAGGTGAAGAAGCTGATTCATGGCAAGACGGTGGGCGTGGATTCGACGATGCTGGAGGCCAACGCGGCGATGAAGAGCATCGTGCGCCGCGACACCGGCGAGGACTGGAAGGAATACGTCACCCGCTTGATGAAAGAGGAAGGGGTCATTGAGAAGGAGCACGAGCCGACGGACGAAGAGGTCCGCCGCTACGACAAACAGCGGAAAAACAAGAAGGTCAGCAACGAGGAATGGGTGTCCGAATCGGACCCCGAGAGCCGGATCACTCAGATGAAGGACGGGCGCACGCACTTGGCTTACAAGGCCGAACACGTGGTGGACCTCAAGAGCGACTTGGTGCTTGCAGCCGAGATTCGCCCGGCCACGGCCGCCGACACCGTCACGATGGTCGATAGCGTGATTCAAGCCCGCGTGAATCTTGAAGCGGCGGAGAGTGAGGCGGAGATCGAAGAGGCGGCGGCGGACAAAGGTTACCACGCGGCTGACACGTTGGAGCTGTGTGAGTTTGTGGGCTTGCGGACCTATATCCCCGAACCCCAGCGGAAGCACGAACGGCGGTGGACCGACAAGCCAGCGGAGTTCCAACAAGCGGTGTACAATAATCGCCGGCGGATGCGACGCAACAAAGGCAAGCAGCTACAACGGGCTCGCAGCGAGTTTTGCGAACGGACGTTCGCTCACATCTGCGACTCGGGGGGCGGGCGAAGGACTTGGTTACGGTCGCTGCTCAATGTCAAGAAGCGTTACCTGATTGCGGCCGCGGCGCACAATTTGGGCCGCATCCTGCGCAAGCTGTTCGGCGTCGGCAAGCCGAAGAACCTCCAGGTCGGATCCGACCTTGCCGCGCTTGTGCAGATTATCATACGCGGCCAGCCAATCGTGCGGACGACAATTTTTGGCATCTCTCGCCGACACCGACGGCACTCGCTAGCCGTGGCAGCGTGAAAATACTCCGCGACGGAAAACCGCGTTACTTCAACGGGCTGCTAGAGGGCCTCGTGGACGAGGGCAAGTGCGAGGCCATCGGTTTATCCGACGTCAGCCTGGAACAGGCGAGAGAAATCTTCGAAGCCGCGAGGATCAAGCCCGCAGTTGTCCACGTCGAGTCCCATCCGTATCTCCCGCAATGGGAGCTTTTCGACTATTGCAGAACAAATGGAATCGTGCTGCAAGCTTTCGCGGCACTAGGGCACGGTATCGAGCCCAGGTTGACGGAAAACCCTGTGATCACTGCTATCGCCAAGCGAGTTAACAAGACCCCCGCGCAAGTCTTGCTCGCCTGGGCTATCCAGCGCGGAACGGCCCTCCTGACCACCTCGACGATTCCCAGCCAGATCAAGGAGAACCTTGAAGTCTCCACCCTTCCTCAAGACGCCATGCAGGAGATTCGCGAAGGAATCA
>JBAUOG010001157.1:0-3582 GCA_049579625.1 Bryobacteraceae bacterium | reverse complement strand
AACCACCATACCGTTGCAATGTGTGCGCGCAAGTTTCTTCAGTTCGGACTGGAAGCCGCACTGGGGGAGTTACCGCGACCGGGCAAGAATCGGCGGATTCCGGATGACGCCATTGCCTGGGTACAGCATTGTGCCTGCCAGAAGCCGAAGGAACTGGGCTATTCTTACGAACTCTGGACATATTCATTGCTGCAGGAGCATGTGCGGAGGCACTGCCTTGACGCTGGTCACCCGAGCCTGGCAGAGTTGAGCCGGTCCCGGTTGCACCGGATTCTGACACAAGGCGAGATTCGTCCGCACAAGATCCGTTACTACGTGGAGCGCCGGGATCCGGAGTTTGAGGCCAAGATGGCGGTGGTGCTTCACGTTTATAAGGAGGTCGAGATCGTCAATGCGGAACTGGTCAAGGGCACGCTGAAAGAGCCCGCTGTGGTTACCATCTCCTACGACGAGAAGCCCGGTATTCAGGCACTGGCGGCGACAACGCCCGATCTGCCTCCAGAACCGAATCAGTTCCCGAGCCATCTTCGGGACTACGAATACAGGCGACTGGGGACGGTATCGTTGCTGGCGGGCCTTGATCTCCACACCGGCCGCGTCATCGAGATCGTCAGCGATCACCACGCCAGCGTGGACTTCATCGCCCTGTTGAGCAAGCTGGACGAGGGCTATCCGCCTCAAATCCGGATTCGCCTCTTGCTCGACAACCACTCGGCCCACATTTCAAAAGAGACGCAAAGCTGGCTCAGCCTTCACCCGAACCGGTTCGAGTCACGCCCAAACACGGCTCCTGGCTCAATATCGTGGAAACCATGTTCAGCAAAATGGCGCGCAACATGCTACGCGGTATCCGCGTCGAAAGCAAACAGGAACTGATCGACCGCATCCACCTCTACTTCGATCAGATCAACGCCGATCCGGTGGTCTTTCGCTGGAAGTACAAAATGGACGGAACCAGTATTGGATAGCTTTCAACAGAACGATGATCTAGCGCTCTTCCGGCCTGTATTCGGCAATGTATTGAATCCTGGCGGGCACTCTGCTGCCGTCAAGCGTTTTGGGTCGACACCTTCGCGGAAACAGCAAAGCCGAGCCGACGCTGGCAAAAGTATTGGAAGCGCAATCCGTATGTCCCGGACGTCAATTGCCAGGTTTTCTGAATCGCTGCCGAACTTGCCCAGTTTTGAAACGTGGAGCGCCAGCCTGCGTTGTCGGGATGATCCCAAGTCTCTTCGAAGCGAAGGTCCATGTAGACATTCTCCATAAGCTGTATCATCTCGCTGCAAAAGTAAAAGGCCGAGCGGAACCCTGCCTCCGGAACGTCGGGCCAAGAGGCTGTCAATTGCCGGTCGAGGAAGTCTAACTCCGGATTTCCACGCAACTGAGACCATAGATGCATTAAGTGGGTACTTAGCCGGGTGAACCGCGCTGCGTCGTGAAGAGTAGGCGAGCAGATCTTCAGAAGTTTGAGCGCTAAAGTGCCGAAATCCTTTTCGTCAGCCACTGGCTCGAAGGTCCGCATCGCGATATCGCGGCCCAGACTGCGATAACTTTCAAACTGGTCTTCTGCGTAAAACTGGTTGCCGGTGCTCTCGTGGGGGAATGTGGGGTGAGCGGCTTTGTACTGCAAGATGTCCGTATCTTCGTGCCCTGTCATGGATGCTTTCAGGTAAATGAGCGTTCCGAAGGAGCCGTCGCCGTAATCAATGCTGCCCACGGCGCAGCGGCTATTACTCCAACGCAACTCGGCCGGGCGAATCGAGTTAACGTCGATGGTGATTGACGCTCCGAAGTCGACGTCGCACATACGAATTAGGCTCCCGAGGCCCTCAAACTGGAGATTGGGGTCACACTCGGCGTCACTAATGATAATGACGCGGCATTTCCGCTTGACCAACTCATATGCCGCCAGGTTCTCAAAGTGCCCCCCGTCGGAGATTGCAAAGTACGACGACTTGTCATCGGCGCCGCCGAATAGTTCCATCAATAAATAGCGCAGGCTGAACCATGGGGATGGATTCTTGATGGCCGACGTGCGGGGATTGGGGAACCACCACCCCAGTCGGACGTTGAACAGGGTCAACAGGAATGCCACAATCGGCGAAGTGTGGTAACCCATGTTGGGACTCGCCGCCGCGCCGGACACAGAAATCGCCTGGCCCAACGAAGGCTGACCGTCTTGCCCTCCGAAGATCGCCGTGGGTGCATAACCGATTTCCTCGGTCTTGCCTGCTTGATCTCGACTCAAATATCTGCTGCCGCAGCGCAGCGGAGTGAGTGTGAAGGTAGCACTGTGGCGGGTATGGAGTGCGAGGTCTTTCGATCCACCCAGATTCAGCGCGCAGTTGACGATGTGGAACGGGCCCGCCGGTACCTGCTCGGATTCGAAAAGCGTGGCCAGCCTTAGATCGTCATTGTCGTCGAATCCGGTGAAATTCTGCGGATGGCGCTCACCGGGCCGGAACCGCGTTCCGCCCAGGTAGCATCGAACCAGACGGCTGCGATAGAAGGCATTCAGACCGAATTCATTGATGTCCACGCGCGCTGCAAGCAGCAGCAATACTGCGAAGCAAGCCACGAGGAGTATGACGGTAATTCCCAGGTTCGCGTCGTGCATCAACGTCCAGTGCTCTTCTTGAAGTTGGGCTGCTCCGCTCCAAATCCAGCCGGAGTTGCTCGCGACGATCACGTGAAGGACAGTCGAAACGGCCACTAGCAATCCTGCGACAAAAACGAACGGCGCAACCCGAGCGATCACTTCCAAAACAGTCGCGCTGGTGCTTTTGGCTGAGGACGTACCGGTTGAAGCTGAGTTACCAGCAAAAAGACCTGCGATCGTCGTGCCCACCCAACCGCCGCCCACAGAGGCCCCCCATGTGCCCGCTTGAAGAACCACTGCGCTCCAGAGTGGTCCATAAGCCACCGTGACACTGACCAACATCCAAGCGAATCCGTAGATGCCGAGCCAAGCGCCAAAGCGGCTCCACCACTCACGCACTCCTTCGGACGACTGCCTGCCTAGCATGCCGATGAGGATTACGATCGTGAGCGCAAATGCACAGAGCACCATCGGAGGCGTCCAGATATAAGCCTTCCACTCACCCCGCGCCCCTTCCAACGCCCACCCATGCAACAGGAGCATAATGACGGAAAGCAGCCCGTGCAGTACGACCATCGCCGGTATCGGAGCCGCCAACGCGGCGCACACGCCCTTCGCGTCGCGAAAGCTGCGAATCGAGCAGAACGAAAGCAACCAAAGCGAAGAAAACACCACTGCAAGCGGGAACGGCCAGTGGTGCCACGCAGCCTGGAAAAAACTTGTAAAACCGGTAAGTTCGGACAGCTTGCCCGTACCCGGCTGACTCGCTCCCCACAGGATGGCGCCGACCAGAAAGCCGACGGCCAGCATCGGAACCACCACAAGGCCCTGTACCCAGGCCTGCGTGTAGTTGATCTGCTCCGGAGGATTCCGGCCCGGCCAACAGGCTTTCACGAGTCTTACTGCGACCGGTTGCAGGCAGAAGCCAGCCAGGAGTAAGAGCAAGGCGATCAGGCAGGCAGGAAGCAGATCCATCGCCACGT
>JBAUOG010001156.1:0-9514 GCA_049579625.1 Bryobacteraceae bacterium | reverse complement strand
GGCTCGCGCGAGCCGTCGACTACCATCAAGTTCTCCTTCGGGCTCTTGTTTGTCGGGCTTGGATTCGCCGTGCTGATCCCGGTTGCCAATGGCCAGGCGGTTAGCCCGGTGTGGCTGATTCTCACTTATTTCCTTCATACAGTGGGCGAGTTGTCGCTCAGCCCGGTAGGACTGAGCGCCATGACCAAACTGGCGCCGCAGCGTATCGTTGCCATGATCATGGGCGTTTGGTTCCTATCCATCTCGGTGGGCGAATGGATCGGCGGACGTGTTGCCGCTGTGTATGAGCAGTTCCCCCTTCCGGTGATCTTCGGCGTCGTGGCCGGTTTCTGCATCGTCTGCGCGGCCCTCCTCACGCTTTTCAACAAACCGATGAAGCGGCTGAGCGGCGGCATCAACTAGCTGAACCCCATTCCGTAGTTTTGCGAGTCTGATGCCGGCTGAGATAAGCTTGTACGCGGTGGAAGTTCGAAGTTCAACGTAGCGAAGCCGCGGAATCTTGTGCCGCCGCCGACGGTTGAACCGTGGATGCCGGATAAAGAGGGTCGCCAAGCGCCGCCGATCATAAAAAGGATGAAAGCGAAAATGAAAAAAGCACTATTTGGAAGCGTCTCGGTGATGGCGCTGATCCTCCAAACCCACGCCTGGGCGCAAAGCCCGGTTCAAGAAAAGGTAGCCATGGTTAAAGCGGCCGTGGCGCAGAACAAAGCCGCCCTGATGCACTACATCTGGACCGAGCAAACCAACATCATGCTCAACGGCGAGGTTAAGAAAACCACGAATTATCAGTGCATGTATGGACCGGACGGATCAGTGCAAAAGACAGCCACGGGCGGTACTCCGCCACCAGCGCCCAAGCGCGGCCTGCGCGGCAAGATCGTGGAAAACAAGACCGAGGATCTCACCGACTACATGCAGCGCGCGGCCACACTGGTCAAGCAGTACGTTCCGCCAAACCCCGAGCAAATTCAGGGCGCATTTCAGCAGGGTAACGTAACCATCGGAACGGACGGGCCTGAAGTTCTACAACTGCAATTCACGAACTACGTGAAGCCTGGCGATTCAATGGTCTTCTACTTCAATAAGCAAGCGAAGGCGCTTAGCCAGATCACCGTGAATTCGTACATGAACGATCAAACAGACGCGGTATCGCTCCAGGTCAATTTCCAAACCATTCCGGGCGGTCCCAACTACGTGGCCCAGACAACCCTGAACGCACCCGCCAAGAAGATCACTGTGCAGACCACCAGTTCGAACTATCAGAAGATGGCGCAGTAAACACCCAAGGATGCCACAAGTGCGGGCCAGTCGTTAAAGAGCCGTTTGCCGGCGGAACGGGTCTCTGGCCGCCGCTGGGCCTTGTGCGGTTCGCGACGAGGATGGAGCAGGAGTGCCAAGAACCGTTCGTACGCTAGTCAAGGAGACCTGGGAAACGGAGGCGAGTCTCTCTGTTTTTCTGGGACTCATGGTCTTGATCGTCTTCGTGCTTCCAGCTCTCGGCTTTGGCAGAAGCGACGAAATACTTTACGCCGATGTCTCTTACACAATGGGCATGGCCTGTGGCGTTTCGATTGCCTGGAAATCGCGGGCTCTGTTTTTTACGGCCGCGTCCTTTGCCCTCGCCGCGATCCTCTTTAAGTGGGCAACCTGGTTCACGGCCCCACATGCCTTGGGCGTCTGGCCCGATGTGCTATCTCTCATTTCGACTATTCTGATTGCCTTCATCCTGCTCAGGCGGGTGTTTTCGGTCGGTCCTGTTACGACGAGTCGAATCCAGGGGGCAATTGCCGTCTATCTCTCGTTTGGTATCGCCTGGGCGCATGCCTTTCATATCACTTCCGTCCTCAACCCGGGCTCTTTCAGCACCGCCACGCACGAACTGACGAACGTCGCGGACTGGATTTACTTCAGCTTCATCACCCTAACGACGGTTGGCTACGGTGACATCGTGCCCGTCAAACCGATTGCGCGGTCTCTAGCCACCAGCGAAGCATTCACCGGGCAGCTTTATCTCGCGGTCCTGCTGGCGCACTTGGTATCGATGCGCGTTAGTGGCAGCGGTAAAGAAACCAACGGCGACGCCAACTAATCCCCTAGTTAACGTCGCAGTCTACGTCTGACGAACGGCTTCCAGATCGATACTGATCTTGACCTCGTCCCCGACCAGCACCCCGCCGGCCTCCAGTGTGGAGTTCCACGTGAGCCCGAAATCTTTGCGCTCGATCTTCGTCGTCATCGACGCGCCAATGCGCAGATTGCCCCACGGATCTTTGGTTTCGGGCGTCGGCCCATCCACGTCGAGTGTGACCCGCCGCGTCACGCCGTGAATTGTTAAGTCGCCCTTTACTTTCCATTCCGTACCGTGTCCGCTTATTTCCATGCCTTGGAAGGTGATCAACGGAAATCTTTCGACATCCAGGAAGTCGGCGCTTTTCAAGTGCGCGTCGCGCTGGGGCTCCCTCGTATTGATGGATGCGGCCTCGATTTCAGCATCAACGCTGGAGTTTGCAGGGCTCTCGGAATCATAAATGACGGTGCCCGACAACTTGGTAAATTCGCCCCGAACATTGGAAATCATCATGTGGCGGACACTAAAATGGGCCGACGAATGGGCCGAGTCAATCTGGTACTTTACCTGGGACATGGAATCGCTCATCGCTCCTTTCATTCGCTCAAGACAGGGCCTCCTGGGAGGTCAATTCCCATACTGTATCGCTTTGAAAACGACCGGTGGAGCGCCAGAGGACCTAGGATGCCACGCAAAAAGGAACGGACACAGACTAAGTGACCGGCTTGAGGCGGCCACACTTGTCATCTCCAAAGGCATAACTTGGAGGCGGCTACTATAGCACCAATTAAGATAAACGGTTGCCATAGCATCCATAAGATAAATCGATTACAAAATCGTTGCAACACAGCCGGCAGTTCGGTTCAATTGGAGCACGGCTTCACGTCAAGCTAACTGCAAGGCTTCGACTGGAGCACCTTTCCCAGGCCCAGACGACAGCCAGGCGTCTGAATAACCCCATCAAGGATCATCCACATACCATGACAAAGTACAAACTGGAGTACATCTGGCTGGACGGCAAACGCCCCGTCCCCGGTCTGCGCGGCAAGACGCTGCTCAAGGGATTTGAGCATCCACCCACCCTTGCTGATCTGCCCAATTGGGGTTTCGATGGCAGTTCGACGATGCAGGCCGAGGGCAAGAGTTCGGACTGCGTTCTAAAGCCCGTGGCTCTGTATCCTGATGGAGCCCGCAAGCATGGCTATATCGTTCTGAGCGAGGTTCTCCACCCGGATGGGACGCCGCACTCCACCAACGCGCGCTCCACTATCGAGGACGACCCTGATTTTTGGGTCGGTCTTGAACAGGAGTACTTCCTGTATCAAGATGGGCGGCCTCTCGGCTTCCCGAAAGACGGATACCCCAGCACTCCCCAAGGCCCCTACTACTGCGGCGTCGGTTACAAGAATATGGGCAAGCTGGCTCGTCAAATCGTCGAAGAGCACTTGGAGCTTTGTCTTACCGCGGGCATCAATCACGAAGGCATCAACGCCGAAGTCGCTAAAGGTCAGTGGGAATTCCAGATCTTCGCCAAAGGTTCTACCAAAGCCGCTGATGACACATGGACGGCTCGTTATTTGATGATGCGTCTCTGCGAGAAATATGAAGTTGACGTCGAGTTGCACTGCAAGCCAATCAAGGGCGACTGGAATGGATCTGGTATGCACTGCAATTTCTCGTCAAAATACCTCCGCGAAGTCGGGGGCAAGGAATACTTTGAAGCTCTTATGACGGCGTTTTCCGCCAACGTCTCTGAGCACATCGCTGTCTATGGCCCGGATAACCATTTGCGTTTAACCGGTTTGCACGAAACGCAAGCCATTGACAAGTTCAGCTACGGTCTATCTGATCGCGGTGCTTCTATACGAATGCCGGTTAATTTCGTCAAGAACGGTTACAGGGGCTATCTGGAAGACCGTCGTCCGAACTCCGAGGGCGATCCATACCAGATCGTCTCACGAGTTCTGCAGACGATCAAAACTGTCCCGCTGCCTGAAGCCGTTCTGGCTTGATGCCCCCTTCGGGGTAGTCTTCAAAAAGTACTTTGGCCCGGTCCGGTAAATTTCCACGGCGAAGTTACCCGGGTCTCGCTAAGTCAGTGTGTCCGCTGTGTTGGTGTCGCAAGGCTACCTCATTCCTCTCGACGTATGGGGTCGATTCAAATTTCTTATTGACGCGTCTGGCGGCAGTTAAATACCATTACACACATTGCATTCCAGTTAAACACTCGCCTCGTAAGCGACCGCTCAAGCCCTGTCCTGCCTGATCCTTCTCTAAAAACTCCTTGGAGGTAACACGCTTGACCATCGCGATCCGCGACTTAGTTGCAGCACTGGCCTTAGCCATTGCGCCGTGTACATTTGCACAGACGACGCCTCCGCCTGCTTCGGACACCACAGCCAAGCCGGCCGACCAGGCAGCGGCTCCAGCTGCTCCGGCAGCAACGCCGCCTCCGTCCGCTTGGACAAAGAAGGGGATTGATATCTACCTATACGGCGATGTGTACGGTGATTTGAACTTTAATCACCCGGAAAATAGCATCAACCAGAACTACAACTTCGATAACATTGCGAACCAGGCGCGCTTTAGCTTCGGTAAAGTCGCGTTTGAGAAGGCGTCCGGCGTATTGGGCTTCCGCATCGACGCCGGCCTCGGAACAACGGTGGATTTCATGCAAACTGCGGCCGCACAGCCAGGGCCAGAGGGCTTCAAGTACCTCGAGCAAGCTTATGGCGAGTTTCGCCCGCCTAATTCGCATGGACTGGAAATCGACTTTGGCAAGTTCGTCACCAGCGTCGGCGCTGAGGTCATTGAAGCGGGCAACAACTTCAACTATTCACGTTCGCTGCTCTTTTCGATCGGAGCCCCCTACTTTCACTTTGGCGCGAAAGCCACCCTACCGGTCACCAAGGACCTCACCGTCGGCGTCCAACTGGTTAACGGGTGGAACTCCGTTGGCAACGAGAATTCGTTCGAAACAGTTGGCTTGGTCGGAAACTATGTCTTCAACAAGAAGGTGGCATGGAACAACACGTTCCTGACCGGCCCCCAATCGGAATTTCAAACACCCGGTCAGCTCCCCGCCCAAAGATACGTTCGAGCCTACATCAATCTCTACGACACCAATTTTGTCTTCACGATGAACGACAAGACGAGCCTGTATGCCGAGTATCTCTTTGGCACCAACAAGCTCCCGGGTGCTTCCACCCAGAAGTGGACCGGCTTGGCAGGCGCGGCAAAATACCAAATAACGCCTCGCTTCGCAGCTGCCGGCCGTCTGGAGTGGTTCGACGATATAAACGGGTATGCGACTGGCATCGTACAGTCCCTGGCCGAAGTAACGGTGACTGGCGAAATGAAGATCGTCCATGGATTCCTGAGCCGTCTCGAGTACAGGCACGATTCCTCCGCGGCGCCGTATTTCAACCGCGGTACCGATCTCATGGTGGCCAGGGGTCAGAGCACCGTTGCCTTGGCTCTGATTGCCTCGTTTGGTCCGAAATAGGCGAAGTTTGATTCTAAGTGCTGACTGGTCAGTAATGTCGGATGACTCCAAACCAAATGTCGTGTTGGGATTACCGGAAAAGGCAGGCGGCGCATTGACGCCGTCCCCATTTGAGGAGAGTTACTAACAGCTTCAGGTGTATACTTCCAACTGCGTGGGAACCGAAAATCGAAACCCTGATTTAGCGGTGGTGCCTCTATTGAATCCCGATCTCGTGCGCCAGGCCTTGGCTCAGCGCACGTCGGATGTTGAGCAACAAGTGCGCCAAGCCTATGCGGCATTCCTTGAGCCGCACTTCGAGTCGGGTCTGAGTGTCGTGGCCGTGGGCGGTTTTGGCCGCAAAGAACTGTTTCCCTATTCCGATGTGAACCTACTTCTGCTGGTTGGATCGGATAGCCAGATACCGCGGCCCGAAGGCCTTGCCGCGTTCCTGGGTGCACTGCGGGACGGCGGAATGCGTCCCGTCCATTCCGTGCAGACCCTGGATGAGTGCGTTACCCAGCACACTGATAATACAGAGTTGACCATCAGCCTGTTGGACCGCCGTGTACTGGCAGGGGATGCGGCATTATTCCAATTATTGGACGCCCGCTTCCGAGCCTTTACCGGGAAGTCCTCCTCCGCCCTTGCCTCCCAGTTGGCTGGGCTCGCGGTTGGTCGCAGGGCGAAGTACCAGAACACGATCTATCATCTGCAGCCGAACATCAAGGATTCGCCGGGAGCATTGCGCGACCTCCAGACTGTCCGCTGGCTTCAGATTCTCGATCCGCGCCACGGCAAGACAGATCTCTCCGCTGCGTTCGATTTTCTGGCGGCGGTGCGAATACGCCTGCATGAAATCGCAGGAGCGGACCAGAGCGCGCTGAGCTTCGAGGCGCAGGAAGCCTTGAGCACCTCTCCTGAGTCGCTGATGCGCGATTACTACCGCAACGTTCGGCAAGTTGACCGAGCCGTGCGGCAGGCAATCGAAGCGGCTACGGACAAGCGAGGCGCCCTGCTCGGGCGCTTCCACGAATGGCGCTCGCGCCTTTCTACCGCCACCTTCACTGTGTCGCGCGAGCGGGTGTTACTGCGCAGGGGGCACGCGCCGCGCGACTTGAGCTTGTTTGAGTTTGTAGCTCGTCACGGCCTGCGCTTGGCTCCGGATACCGTCGCTCGCCTCCAAGGTTCCGTACCCGAGGCCACTTGGGCGGACTGGAAGCGGCTGTTATCCCTGCCGCGGGCTTCGGTTGGCTTACGCGCCATGCAGGAGACCGGAGTCATGGCGAGCGCTCTGCCGGAATGGCGTAACATCGAATGCCTTGTGGTGCGGGATTTCTATCACCGTTACACCGTGGACGAGCATGCGATGGTTGCCAACGAGTCGCTCGAAACTGCTGCCGACTCTCGCTTCAGGGAGTTGTTCCGCGAAGTCAACGACCCCCCGGCTGTTCGCTTTGCGCTTTTACTCTCCGACGTCGGCAAGGGAGCCGGTCAGGACAATGCGGAAGCCTCGGTCAATATCGCGGACGAAGTTCTCGGCCGTTTAGGTGCGCCCGAAGAGGACCGCAAAACGGTCGAGTTCCTGATTCTGCGTCACCGCGAACTGTCTACGGTCATGAGTTCTCGCGATTTACACGATGGATCAACGGCGCACGCTCTGGCCGGAACAGTGGGCACTATTGAGCGCTTGAAGATGCTCACCATGCTGACGTACGGCGGCCTCAGCGCCATGAATCCCGAAGCTATGACCGCGTGGCATCTGGATCAGCTCTGGCGTGTCTATACCCGCATTCGTGAAGAGCTGACCCGGGAACTGGGAACCGAGCGGGTTCACGATGCGGCGGGGATGCCGTCGGACCGTGCGCGCTTTCTGGAAGGACTCCCCATCCGGTACCTTCGCCTACATACGCAGGAGGAGATCAGCTTTCATTTCGCCCTCGCCCAACAGCTCGCATCGCGGCCTGTGGCTTTTGATGTCCGGCCGGAGCGCGGCTACTACAAGCTCACGCTGCTAACCAGGGATCGCTCAAAGCTCTTTGCCTCGGTCGCCGGCGCCATCTCCAGTTTTGGTCTGAACATTCTGAAAGTGGAAGCATTCTCGAACGCCTCGGGCGTAGTGGTGGATACCTTCACATTCTCCGATCCGCATCGCACGCTGAATCTTCATCCCGCCGAGGTGGACCGATTACGGCGAGTCTTGCGCCGCGTCGTGGAGGGCAAAGAGGATGCTGAGCAGTTGCTGCGAGACCGGCCCAAACCGTTCCGATCTCCCCGGGTTCAAATGAAACCACTGGTGTCCTTCAACAACGACGCCTCTGAAGCAGCGACGCTCATTGAGATCGAGGCTGAAGACCGGCCTGGACTGCTGTATGACTTGGCCAACGCGTTTTCACGGGCGAACTGCAGCATTGACGTGGTGATGATAGACACCCAGGCCCACAAGGCCCTGGACGTCTTCTACGTGACGTTTCAAGGACGGAAGCTGGACGATGTGCTGGAGGCACAGCTAAAAGGGGACCTGCTGGCGGCCTGCTCCGGCGGACACTGAGCTTTTCTGAAAACGGTGTCAGGTGGGGAAGTGGGTAGAGCCGGGGGAAAACTCCAGCACAGAACCGCCCGCGTCGGAGTCTGTGTGAAAACTCCGCGACGGAGTAACGAGTGCCGGTCGGCTGTACTGCATCTTGGGACAGGCTCGCTCTGTCCACGCGGCGAATGGGCTCGATGTGACGAAAGTACGAGTCGGGTCGCCTTGGGAACAGCGGCGCCTGTCCCGGTCGGCTTCGTCGTGTCTCCGCCCGCTTACAGCAAGCGGATCCGGTGGTGTCACTTCACGGCCTCACTTTGCGGGGTGGCGGAGCGCTTTGCCGCCTCGTTTCTGCCTCTGGCATTGCAGTATGATGTCTCCGCCGTCTGGTTTCACGATGGACGGAATCTAAAGCGTCCCTCACGTCAGTTCGGGCGGCGGGTTAGCAACTCCAAGCCGTCCATTCTCGACTACGCCAGTGGAGTAACTGCCATGTTATTAGTCTGATAGGGGTTAGGCTACCGAACGGCTTCGATTGACAAGGCCCGCTTAAGTTTTAATGAAACCTATTGAAAATTTTGATTGGACACCGGCATCCGGGGTCGGTAGGCTGAGGTTCGCGCCGAGCAGGCTTCCGTAGAAGCAAGCTGCCCGTGTTGCCACCACGTTTTGTTGCCACCCGGGACGAAGGTGAGTCTCCAAAGTCTGCGACTCATCGGTGTTTTGGACGCGATCTCTGTTAGAGCAAAACCAACCTGAGGAGATAAGCATGGCCCAAGACGAAGCACCCAAGATGCAACCGACGTTAGGCTTAACTGGCCTGACCATGAACGCCATGGCGCTCATTGCCCCCGGAGCGTTTCTGTGGCTCACCTTTTTCATCCAAGCGAGCGCCGGAAACTCACAACCCTCGATGTGGGCTGGGATCGTCCTCGCGCTGTTATTATGCCTGGCTACCGCTGTTTGCTACGCGGAGATGGCTAAGCTCTACCCCGGAACCGGAAGCTCGTACTACTTCGCAGAGCAATCCTTCCTCAACCACGAGAAAGCCTGGAAATATGCCCGGCTTTCGAAGTTCATAGTGGGTTGGGGCTCACATCTGTACTACTGGATCTATCCCGGCGTGATGGTCGGTGTTATGGGGGTCCTATGCGGATATCTGGCGGGCACTATTTGGCCGAACTTTATGAACGCGTCGCTGCCCGGTCCGGTGTTCATGGCGCTCGTCGCCATCGCCACATCGTTCTTTGTGGCCTGGATCGCCTTCCGCGGTGTCGCCGGCGCGACCGCCGTGAACATCGCCATCAACGTCATCCAGATCAGCGCGCTGTTGGTGTTCTCGGTCATGGCACTGGGTTATCGCGTAAATCATCCGCCAGGATCGGTGGCCTGGAACTTCGATTCCGTCTCCAGCGAAGCGTACACATATGAGTTC
>JBAUOG010001155.1:0-6360 GCA_049579625.1 Bryobacteraceae bacterium | reverse complement strand
CTAGCAGGTGGTGCTATGTGCCTGTGATTGGTGGTATTCAGCCCGCAAAATGAGGGCTTGCCAACCCGCTCGGTAGCCACTTATACTGAGTGTCAGATGCGGAACTTTAGCAGCCAACTCGATGGCTTTCGATTTTGGTACCGACTACAAACGAGTCGAGTGGCGCCTGCGTAGATCCGGATAACAGAAAGATTCTACAGTAAGAGCCCACTCGGAAACGGGTGGGTTTTTCATTTTGAAAGGCGTGCCTGGGAAGCGCGCAACCGGTGGAGAGTTAGACATGATTATTTCGATGAAACTACATTCGACGCGCGAGCAAATCAACGCCGTCTTCGAGCGAATCCAGGATTTTGGCTACAAGGTGCACTCGATTGAAGGTGAGGAGCGCGTCGTGATTGGGGTGGTGGGAGTGGGAGACGTAACGGCTTGCCTGGAATCCCTGGAGGCCATGCCACAGGTGGAGAAGGCGGTCCGAATCTCGGCGCCCTACAAGTTTGTTAGCCGCGAGTTCCGTGGCGCGCGTTCGGTGTTCCGTGTAAACGGCGTGGACATCGGGGGCGACGGGTTTGTGGTGATGGCCGGGCCATGCTCGGTGGAGAGTGAGAAGCAGATCCTCCAAACGGCGGAGGCGGTGCGCGCAGCCGGAGCGAAGTTCCTGCGGGGCGGAGCCTTCAAGCCCCGCACATCGCCCTACGATTTCCAGGGTATGGCGGAGGAAGGACTCAAGCTTCTTCGCAAGGCGAAGGATGAGACAGGCCTTGGCATCATCACGGAAGTGATGAGCGATCGAGATGTGGACCTGGTCGCCGAATATGCAGATATTCTACAGATCGGCGCGCGGAACATGCAGAACTTCGCGTTACTGAAGACACTGGGGAAAGCGGGTCGACCGGTGATGCTGAAGCGTGGCCTCAGTTCCACGATCAAGGAACTGCTGATGTCCGCCGAATACGTCGTGGCTCACGGAAACCCGCAAGTGATTCTCTGCGAGCGCGGGATTCGAACATTCGAAACGGCCACGCGCAACACCTGCGACATCACCGCCGTTCCAGTGCTCAATGAGCTTTCGCACTTGCCGGTGATCCTAGATCCCAGCCATGCCACGGGAAAGCGCAGCCTGGTGCCAGCCCTGTGCCGCGCGGGTGTTGCGATCGGCGCCGATGGACTGATTGTCGAATGCCATCCGCAGCCGGAAAAGGCCGTCAGCGACGGCGCACAGTCGTTAACACTGGATCAGTTCGCGGCCATGATGAGGAGCCTGGAGCCGTACGTGGCGCTCTGGAAAGAAAGCCGCGCCATGGATGCAGTAATCGCTTAGACAGCAAAGTTCTCTAGCGAGCAGCGAGGGTCAGATGTGTTACAGATAGTCGAGGCAGTTTGCAGGTGCAACTAAAACCTTGGCAATATCTAACCGTCGTCATCCTCATCGCCTGTGGCGCCGTCGCCGCGCTTTATTACTACCGTAAAGTCACCACGGAGACGCCGGGGCAGATGGTTTCGATTCTGCCGAGGCAGGACGCGAGCGTGTTCTACGTGAACGTCGGCGCCATACGGGATTCCGGGCTGCTTTCGGATGTGAGCGGCCCGCGCGTAACGGAGGAGCCGGAATACAAAGACTTCGTCGCGCAGACCAACTTCGACTACCAGAGTGACCTCGATCAGCTGGCGGGAGCCACTACCGGGGCGGAGACCTACCTCTTGCTTGCCGGCCGGTTTGACTGGAAAAAGCTGAATCAATATGCGCGGAGCCACGGCGGCCGGTGCCTGCAGGGCGTCTGTTCTTTGCCGGCAAGCCGGCCGAATCATTGGATTTCCTTTATGCCGCTGCGGTCGAACCTCATGGGCCTTGCCATCAGCGACAATCAGCGCGCGGTCTATTCCATCGGTAAGATCGGCACGGTCACGGAAGTGAGTGTACCGAAAGATCCGGTGTGGATAATGATCCCTCATGTGGTCCTCGCCAAGTCGCACACTTTGCCTCCTATAGCAGCTGCGCTAGCGGGCGCCATGGGTAACGCAACGACGCTGACCCTTTCGCTCGCCAACCCGTCGGCGCAAACCGGTATCGCGGGATTGGATCAGGCCGCCTTTCTGGTCCGCATGGAGGCACGTTTCGATTCCGATACGAAGGCAGTAGACATGGAAAGCCAGTTGGTTCGATCCACCAATTTGGTCAAAACGATGGTGGAAACGCGACAGGCACCGGCAGGACCGACGGATCTGGCGAGCATTCTGATGAGAGGAACCTTCCAGAACGCGAGTGGCCTAGTCACCGGGAGCTGGCCCGTTAGCCGCGAGTTCGTCAATTCCCTACTCCGGTGAAGTAGCGAGCTGGCGTCGAGCAAGCACGTTCCCCATCACCGGCCGTTCTACCCTAGAATTAGAACTCCGAATGTCTACCAGCACTCTGGTCCCGCCGACCGTCGAGGAACTCTACCATTCCCTCGAAGAAAAGGCGCGCGCCCTCCGACCGAAAGAAGATCTATCCGGCCTTGAACGGGCGTTCCGCTATGCATCCGAGATGCATAAGGGCCAGAAACGTCAGTCGGGTGAGCCGTTCATGGTACACCCGCTAGCCGTCACCCACCTGCTGGCGGACATGCAGGCCGATCTGGTGTGCCTGGAGACCGGCCTACTCCACGACATCGTCGAAGACACCAAAAGCAGGATTGAGGAGGTCCGCGCACTGTTTGGCGAGGACGTTGCCCGCTGCGTAGACGGCGTCACGAAATTAAAGAAGATCGAGATGCTTTCACGCGAGGAGCGCCAGGCCGAAAGTCTGCGCAAAATGCTGCTCGCGATGACCAGCGACATCCGGGTCATCATTGTAAAGCTGGCGGACCGGCTGCACAATATGCGAACGATCGGGTGCCTCGCCCGAGAACGTCAAGAGCGAATTGCGCAGGAGACGCTTGATATCTATGCCCCCATCGCGCACCGGCTCGGGATGGGCAAAATCCGCGGCGAGCTCGAAGAGCTTTCCTTCCAGACCCTGGAGCCGGAAGCCTCGGCGGAACTGGTGCGCGAGATCGAGTCCAAGCGGCAGCAAAACGAAGAGTACCTAAGACAGATCCGCACAGCCATTGAGCAAAAGCTGGCGCGTGAAGACATTCCTGTGCGTGTTGAGGGCCGCGTTAAGCGGGCCTACTCGGTTTACCTCAAGCTGAAGCGGCAGAAGATATCACTCGACCAGGTTTACGATCTGCTAGCGGTTCGCATCATTACGGATTCGGTCAAGAACTGCTACGCAGCGCTGGGGGTCATACACAACGAGTGGCATCCCATTCCGGGCCGAATCAAGGATTTCATTGCTATGCCGCGACCCAACCTCTATCAGTCGCTGCATACCTCAGTGATTGGTCCCGGGGGGCTGGCTTTCGAGGTTCAGATCCGAACGGATGAGATGCACCGCATCGCCGAGGAGGGAATTGCAGCTCACTGGAAATACAAGGAGGGCCGCCGCGGGCCGGCCGACGACGACCAACGCATCGCGTGGCTGCGCCAACTGGTCGAGTGGCAGCGCGACACGCGCGACCCTTCCGAGTTCATATCCGAACTGAAGGTGAATTTATACCCGGACGACGTATACACGTTCACGCCGCGAGGGCGAGTCATTGCGCTGCCTCGAGGATCGACCTCTATCGATTTTGCTTATGCCATTCACAGCGATGTGGGCAACATGTGTGTGGGAGCCAAGGTCAATGGCTCCATCAAGCCGTTGAAGTACATGCTGAAGAACGGCGACGTGGTGGAGGTTCTCACTCAGCCGGGGCACCAGCCCAGTAAAGACTGGTTGGGTCTGGTTAAGACATCCCGCGCACGCAATAAAATCCGGCATGTCATCAACGCGGTTGAACGCGCCAAAGCGGTGGAGATCGGCCAGAAGTCACTTGAAAAGGAAGCCCGCCGCCTGGGCGTGAACCTGGGCCGCATTTCGCGCCAGGACCTCGAGCAGGTAGCGTCCGACTACGGTGTCAGCAAATCTGAGGACTTATACGCCGCGCTCGGTTACGGCAAGTACTCGCCGCGCCAGGTTCTGCAGAAAGTAGCGCCGGACGACATCCTGCCGGAAAGCACGGCCATACCCAAGCCGGTTCTCCCGCCATTACAGACCGGCATGCCCCTGGGTCAGGGCGACCTCACCATCAAGGTGAAGGGGATCGACGATGTGTTGATCTACCGCGCCAAGTGCTGCAATCCGATTCGCGGTGAAGCGATTGTGGGATACATCACACGCGGCAAAGGGATCGCGGTGCACTCCGTGCAGTGCCCGAACGTGCAGAGCCTGATGTACGATGTGGAGCGTAAAATCGACGTCGAGTGGGCGCACAGCGGCTCCCATCCGCTGCCGGTCAAGGTGGTGGTTTACACCGATGACCGGCCGGGCATCTTGAGCCAGCTCACATCGATTCTGTTCGCCGAGGAAACGAACATCACCAGTCTGGAAGCGCGGGCCGACGAGAGCCGCAGCGACAACAGCGCCATCGTTGACATCACGGTAAGCGTCCGCGATAAGAAACAGCTGGAACGCGTCGTCTCCGCCTTTCGCCGCATCCCAGGGGTGCGCGACATTGAGCGCGTGCAGCACGCACCGTAGGCATGATTTTATGAATGACTCACCCGTGATTGCCGCCGCAGACCCCGAGCACATTGCCATTTCGAAGTCCGCGGGAATCAAGATCGATTGGAAAGACGGTCATCACAGCGACTATTCGCTGGAGTACCTGCGCGACGAGTGCCCTTGCGCCAGTTGTACTGGCTCCCACGGCACCGAGCCGCAGAAAACCAACTACGTCCAACAGAATCCGTTCCAGATGTACAAGGCGAGGCTGAAGATGGAATCGGTGGAATCAGTGGGGCACTACGCCGTGCGCATCCATTGGAACGACGGACATAGCACGGGCATTTATTCGTTCGACCATCTCCGGAAGATCTGCCCTTGCGCGGAGTGCCGGGCGAATCGTCCGCTTTAGAGCAGACGGAAATTCACTTCTACGGTGGCTTCCGTGGCTACGGCGTGGCCGTCTTTCATACCGGGCTTGAAGCGCCAACGCTGAACGGCTTCAATCGCCTTTTCATCCAGACCGAGGCCCAGTGGCCGGACTACACGGATGTTTCGAGGCATGCCCTTTTCGTCGACCACGATCATCAGCACGACCGTGCCTTGGAACTTGGCTTTGCGGGCTTCTTCGGAGTACTCCGGCTCGACCTTCATCAGAATGGCCGGCGCGGAGACGCTGCCACCGATGCGGTAGACGCCACCGCCCATACCGCCGCCCCTGCCGTTACCAAATCCGTTGCCATCGCCGTTGCCGATACCGCCGCCGTGTCCCGAACCAAGGCCATTCGATCCCGGGCCGCCTGAGAACGGCAGGTTTTTGGAATTGGGATCACCGTACTGATCCATATCGAGCTTCGGGGCCTCTGCTGTGATTGTCGGCGCCACAGGTAGCAGTGGCTTAGGCATTGTCACCTGCGTGGGTGGCATGAACTGCTTGGGAGCGAACTTCGGAGTCGTACCTTTGCTCAGGGGCTCAGGTTGCTTCATGCCGCCGCCACCGCCGCCACCGGCTTTTTCCAGCTTAGGCGGGAGCTTCGGCTTGTATTGGCCAAGCTCGGGCGCAATCAGGGTCACGTGCTCTTTTATCGCTTTCTGAATCGTCTTGTTCGTGAACAGCAGGAACAGAAGCACAATGGCGATTACTTCCAGGCCTACCGCTGTTGCAAACGAGAGCGACCCCTGCTTTGCATTGGAGCTCCAGATATCCGGAACTTCGACTGCCTTGGAGGTGACCTCGAGCGGCGGGAGTTTCCGGGGACTGACGAGGTCTCTGACACCCTCGAACAGCGACTTGTACCACGGCACCTCCATCTCCTCCGCTGAGGTGTGGAACTCGATCGGCCGGGAAGTCAACTGGAGCGGCGGCAGCTTCGGGGGATTGATCGTCTCTTTGAAATTGCGGAGGGCCGACTTGAACCACGACTCGTCGAGCGTAGGCGTTAAGAGGTGGCTTAGGTTGTCTCCCGAATCCTGGGCCTGCTGTTGGGGCACTTCCTTCTCACCTATTTCATTCAACGTCACAGCTCACCCTTTTGTGTTTCTTCCATCTGGGTTATAAGGCTCGTTCGACCTACTATCAACTGATCAGACGCCAGCGGAACAGTCGCCGTTGCAGACAATTCGAGAGAGTCCGGCCAACATCCACTGAGTTTAGCACTCTAAAACGCAGCCCGCTCCAGGAGAAAATCTTCCGTCCGCTGCCAGATCAGTTCTAGTACGTCGGTCAACTCGTGTCCTGAATCCATACGAAAAAGCCGAACATTCGGATGACTCTTCAGGTAGTGAACGGAGAAGTCGAT
>JBAUOG010001154.1:0-4113 GCA_049579625.1 Bryobacteraceae bacterium | reverse complement strand
GTCCGCCCGTCTCGGACACCTTCGAGCGGGGCTGTCGTCAATACTCAACCCTGTTATATTCCATTCGCGCGGCGGGATTTCTGAGAACCGGCAACTCATATTCAGTACGATTCCCTTGGGGGACTTCATGCGCAAGACGTTCAGGATATACCGCTCAGGATTCATCGTGAGCGTGCTTTTGTCCGCCGCGTTAAGCGGACAGACGGCGAAGATCCATGTTTCGTCGAGGGCAGGGGATCGGATTGCCGCCAAACCGGATGTGCAGTTTGGCGATGCCAAGTCGACCGGCGGGGCGACATTTGAGATCAACGATGCCGAGAAATACCAGACGATGGCCGGCTTCGGCGCTTCGATCATGGAGGCTGGCATCATCACCCTGAATACGCTGCCCGCCACCAAGCAGGAGGACGTGCTCCGGTCCTTATTTGACGCGCGGGATGGCGCGGGCTACACAGCGATGAAAACGCCCATCGCCGCGACCGACTTTCAGTCCGCGGGACCCTGGTACACCTACGACGACACCCCCGGCGATGTCGAGTTGAAGAACTTCTCTGTGGAGCGTGATTTCGCACCCAATGGCGTGGGCACGTACATTCTTCGCGCCAGCAAGTACGGCCACTTTGCCCTCCAATCGCCCATGGACTATCCGCCGGACTGGATGCTGTTTGACGTAAAGAGGCACCAGGATATTCAGCCGAAGTATTACCCGGTGCTGGCGGAGTATTACGTCAGGTACCTGGAAGAGTACAGGAAGCACGGAATCACGATCGACTACCTCAGTCTCTTCAACGAGCCGGAAGAGGTGTATACCAAAATCAAGTATCCCGAGATCCGGGTACTGCTCCGCGATTTCGTCGGCCCGGCCGTGCAGCAATCTGGCCTGCCGACGAAGATCATGCTGAGCGAAGCGCCTGAACGCAAGGTTGCCTTCGGGCGTTACTCGGTGGTGCTGGACGATCCCGAGGCCCGAAAGTTTGTCGCCGTGGTCCCCTACCATGGCTACGATTTCAAGAACTACGATAAGATCGCGCAGCTGAAGGCGAAGTATCCCGATCTACCCTTCTGGATGGACGAGTTGTGTTACGCCTACGAGGCTGGTTACCCAAAGAACAAAAAACTTCCCATTTACGACTTCGATGATGGCGATGCGTGGGGCAACATCATTTTTAGCGACCTTGAGGCCGGGACGTCAGCGTGGCTGTACTGGAACGCAATTCTCGACGAGAGCGGCGGGCCTTGGGCCGTATCGCCTGTCCACGGCAACCCTGATCCAAACATCCAACATCCAGTAGTGATCATTAACAAGAGCACGCATGAGGTCACCTATACCGGCTTGTATTACTATCTGGCCCACTTCAGTAAGTTCGTGCGACCGGGAGCGGTGCGCATCGAAACCACCGGCAAATCGAAGGGCGTACGAGCAATGGCGTTCCAAACGCCTGAGGGTGGAGTCGTGGCGCAGGTCTTGAACAGTCAGCCCACCGACACCGATGTCAATCTGGTTTATCACGGGCGTACGCTTCATCTCGCGGCGCCAGCCCGCTCCATCACGACAGCAACGTGGTGAGTCTCGTTGGGGCCGGTCGCCTTCGAAACATGCCCTGCCCCTCAACCAAACAAATACATCAGCACTGAACCGCGCGCGTACGCAAGCGGATTTCGGGTTTCAACCTCCAGTGTTCCGCGCCCTGTTTTCATACCCCGGTGTCTCTCAGCCGCTATCATTCATTCACATGTTGACTGTCCAGATCTTCGGCGTGAAGAACTCCCCTGCCACCCGCGCCGCCGAACGGTTCTTCAAAGAACGGAGAGTCGGAATTCACTTCGTCGACTTGAAAGAGAAGCCCATGTCTCCCGCTGAAATCAGGCGGTTCGTCGACCGTTTCGGCTTGGCTGCCCTCTTGGACACCGACGGTAAGGCCTACGTCGATGCCGGGCTGAAGTACCTCAAGCTCTCCGACCCGGAACTGCTCCTCCGCATCGAGCGGGACCCCAAACTGCTGCGGCTGCCAATGGTTCGCTGCGGTAAGCTCATCAGCGTCGGCCACGATGAAGACACATGGAAGGCCATGCTTGCCGCGCCGGCGTGATGTGACTCTACGCAGCGAAGTGTGTGAACAGGTTGTTCAGGGATTCTGCCAGCGTTGGATGGGCAAAAACGCCGTCGCGTAATTGCGTGTAGGGCACTTTGCCCATCATCGCCAGTTGCAGCATCGTCATGAGTTCTCCACCTTCCAACCCAAGCACCGCCGCGCCGAGAATCTGACCCGTGCCGGCATCGACGATTGCTTTCATGAACCCGCGCGTTTCGTCGACTTCGACAGCGCGCGCTACATAGGACATGGGCATTTTGGCAACCCGAATCTGCCTGTTCTGAGCACGGGCTTCTGACTCGGTCAGGCCAATGCGCCCGAGTTGCGGATCGATGTAGACGGTATAGGGCACCAGGCGTCCGGCTGTGCTGGTGCTGCCGTGTTCGATGAGATTAGTGCGCAGGATGCGAAAATCATCGTAGGAGATATGGGTGAAGGCCGGTCCGCCCTTGATATCTCCTAATGCGAAGATGCCGGCCGCGCTGGTCTCCAGTTTTTCGTTCACCTGGATGAACCTGCGGTTGTCCGTCGCGATGCCCGCGGCCGCGACGTTTAACGAATCGGTGTTGGGAACGCGCCCCGTGGCCACAAGCAGGTGAGAGCCATCGATCACCCGCGATTTGCTGCCGATATGGACTGTCAGCTGAATCCGCGCGCCCGCTTTCGCGACTTCCGTTGCAATCGCGTTCAGTAGAACTTCGATGCCGTCCTGCCGTAGAATTGCGGCCACTTCCTGGGCGACGTCGCTGTCTTCGCGGCTCAGTAATTGGCTGCCGGATTGGACGATGGTCACGCGGCTGCCGAAGCGCCTGAACATCTGTCCGAACTCCAGCCCGACGTAGCCTCCTCCCAGAACCAGCAGATGCTCGGGTACAGAATCCAATTCCATGATGGACGTGCTGTCGAGATACGGCACGTTCCCAAGGCCCTTGAGCGGCGGCACTGCGGGACGTGCACCGGCATTAATGAAGATCCTCTCGCCGGTGAAGGTGCGCTTCCCCCCGTCGTTTAACCGAACGAGCACGCTCTTCGGCCCCGTGAAGGTAGCTTCCCCGAAGAGCAGTTCCAGGTTGGGGGTCTTTTCAATGCGCCCCTGGCTGCCGTTGCGAAAGCTGTTCACAATGTCGCGCTTGCGCTCCCGGACACGCTGCATATCGACGCTGATCGCTCCGGTGTGAACGCCATAGTCGCTGCCCCGGCGCGCGAGATACGCCACGCGCCCACTGGCGACCATGGTCTTGGTTGGCGTGCAACCTTCGTTGATGCAGGTTCCGCCCACATGCTTACGTTCCACCAGGACGGTTCGCAGTCCCGCGCCCGCAAGCGCCATCGACAAGGGCGTTGCCCCTTGACCCGAACCGATAACAATCGCTTGGTAGTGATCTGCTTGTTGCTGATCGTTCGCGCCCACGGCAAACCTCTCTCTGTTTTGAAAATGGCTTGGAAGACTCTACGCCCGGCCGGGCTGCTGCACGACTTTGCGTTTAGAACCTGGACACCAGAAAAAGTCCGCCGCCGATAGCCACGGCATCTTCCAGCAAGGCGATTACAATGTCAGGGACCTTCAGAGCGCGCACGAGGCCGGTCCGGACCTGATAACCGCCGAATGCACCGGCGATGCCACCAGCGGCGCCCAGTACTGCGCCGAGGCCCAAAGACTGTCCCCCGGCTATGGCTAACGCCGCACCCGACAATCCGCCCAGAACGATGCGTGCAATCAGACCTGGAGGTTTGAGGCGGCTCGGTGTCGACGGAAGTTGATCTGTGACCAGCTCAACGACAGCTAACAATCCAAAGATGATGAGCGCCGCCGTAGATCCCATGAAAGAGAGCGGCGTGTTTTGCAGGTTGAGCCAGTTCTTGTGGGCGGCCCACGCCACCACGGCAGGTGCCGTCAGAGAGCGCAAACCGGACACGACACCAATCAGAAACGCCAGAAACAATACTTCCGATGGGTTCATTAACCATCTCCTTAGTAAGTCCAACGATCTTGGTACATCTTACCCGGGAATCTGGGTTA
>JBAUOG010001153.1:0-2414 GCA_049579625.1 Bryobacteraceae bacterium | reverse complement strand
GGAGGAGACGAACTTGGCGACGACGATATCGACTGCGTTAGAGGATCTGTGCATCAACACGATTCGCATGCTTTCAGCAGATGGGGTGCAACAGGCAAACTCCGGCCACCCGGGAATGCCGATGGGCGCGGCGGCCATGGCTTACACGCTTTGGACTGGTTTCCTGAAACACAACCCCAAGGACCCCACTTGGATTGATCGGGACCGCTTCGTGCTGTCGGCTGGACACGGCTCCATGCTTTTGTACAGCCTTTTGCATTTGACTGGTTACGATCTGCCACTGAGCGAACTGAAGCGCTTTCGGCAATGGGGTAGTAAGACACCCGGCCACCCCGAGCGCGGCCACACGCCCGGCGTAGAAGTCGCCACCGGGCCGCTCGGACAGGGCTTCAGCAACGGAGTGGGATTAGCCATTGCAGAAGCGTGGCTGGCGGCTCGTTACAACCGGCCCGGTCATAACATCGTCGACCATTTCACCTATGCGATCTGCGGCGACGGCGACCTGATGGAAGGCGTCACCCAGGAGGCGGCTTCGCTGGCCGGCCACTTGCGTTTGGGCAAGATCGTCTACCTCTACGATCAAAACCACATCTCGCTGGCGGGTGGCACCGATATGACGTTCACCGAAGACGTGGCGAAGCGCTTCGAGGCGTACGGCTGGCACACCCGCCATGTACTGGATGGGAACGACACGGTGGAGGTGGCCAAGGCGATCGGCGAGGCGCGGGTGGAGACAAGGAAACCGTCACTGATCCTGTCGCACACTCACATCGGTTACGGCAGCCCTCACAAGCAAGACACCTTCGGCGCCCATGGGAATCCCCTGGGTGAAGACGAGTTGCTGGCGGCCAAGAAGGCGCTCGGGTGGCCTTCCACCGAAAAGTTCTTCTTGCCGGAAGCGGCTGTGGCGCAATTTCGAACCGCGATTCCATCGGGCGAAGCGGCCCAGGCCGATTGGAAGAAACGGTTCGAAGCCTACAAGACTGCATTCCCCACGGAAGCATCTGAGTTCGAAATGATCGTCGGCGGCAAGCTAAAAGAGGGCTGGGCCGTGGATCTTCCGAAATGGAAGCCAGCAGACAAGCCCATCGCCACGCGCGCAGCGGGCGGCGCGGTAATGAATGCCCTGGCCAAGAATATCCCAAATATAATCGGCGGATCGGCAGACCTGAATCCTTCCACTGACACGGCGCTCAAGGGCCAGGGCGATTTCCAGCCACCCGAGTTCGGTGGGCCCGCGACGCAGGGAGCGGTGGGCGGCGTGTGGAGTTACGCGGGCCGCAACGTCGCGTTTGGCGTACGCGAACACGCGATGGGTGCAGCGGTAAACGGGATGGCCGCACACGGCGGAGTTTTGCCATTCAGCGCGACCTTCCTGGTGTTCTCCGACTATATGAAGCCGTCCATCCGGTTGGGCGCCCTCAGCAAGCTGAAGGCTTTCTATGTATTCACCCACGACAGCATCGCCGTCGGCGAGGACGGCCCCACTCATGAGCCGGTTGAACAGATCGCGGGCCTGCGGGCGATCCCCGGCCTAAGCGTTATTCGCCCGGCCGACGCGAACGAAACTGCCGAAGCATGGGCCTTTGCGGTCCAGCATGACGGGCCAACCTTGTTTGCTCTGACTCGCCAGGCCCTGCCGCACCTCGACCGAAGCAACGCAGTAAATCCCGATGTCGCCAAAGGCGCCTACGTTCTGTCGGAGGCCGAAGGCGGCAAGCCCGACGTGTTGCTGATCGGGACCGGGTCGGAGGTTCAACTTTGCGTTAAGGCGCAAGAGAAGCTGAAGACCTATGGCGTCAAGGCACGCGTGGTCAGCATGCCCAGCTGGAACCTCTTTGAAGCGCAAGACGACGCGTACCGGGAAAGCATCCTGCCGGCTGCCATCAAGAAGCGTGTCACGGTGGAAGCCGCGTCGCGCATGGGCTGGCGGCAATGGGCGGGTGACGAAGGCATCACCATCGGGATCGACCGTTACGGCGCATCGGCGCCCGGAGACGTCATCCTGAAGAACCTCGGCTTTACGGCCGAACACGTGACTTCGGCGGCGCTGCGGCTGGTTGGCCGTAAAGACGACGCTGACAAAGAATACAAGGGTTAGCACGTCCTCGCTCACGGATTCCAGAATCCGCGTTTATCCGTGTTTATCGGCGGCCAGTTACTTGTTCGATCCTGCATGCCCGAAAGGCCCTTTAAGTAGGGTAAGATACAATACACATAATCGCTAATTGGAGCGAGTCCGTCGCACAGTGCCCGCCCGCAGGGTGCGGCCCTTACCCGCCAGCCAGGGTGCGCGACATAGAAGTGGAACTTACGCCGCCCGCCGGTCCTGCCAATAGTCCTCAAAACGACCGTTGAGATGGCAACATCGGAGGGCGATGATGGCGTTGGCGCCCCGCACTGTCCAGAACATG
>JBAUOG010001152.1:0-7629 GCA_049579625.1 Bryobacteraceae bacterium | reverse complement strand
CTTCAGTCTCGTGCAAAATTGATTCCAGAGCCATGGAGTCTTCTAGTTTACCGAATGCGCCCCGATTGTGCCCAGGCCTGTTGAAAAACCCAGGTAGCAAGGACCAAATCAGTGGGCGACGAGGTCTTCCGTAGGGGCTGGCACACTGGGCGCCGGCAACGTAACAGTGAAAGTAGAACCCGAACCCACTTCGCTCTCCACGTGTATCTCGCCGTCGTGCGCGCGAACAATGCTGGCAACGAAACTAAGCCCGAGCCCGAGTCCTTTCTCCGGGTTCGGGTCCGGGACTCGATAGAAGCGTTCAAAAATGCGAGGCAGATGGTCGGGCGGGATGCCTAAACCGGTATCTTGCACCACCAGCTTCACCGAGACTCCGGCTTGCTCCGTCCAGGCGCGAATCCATCCACCGGACTGGGTGTATTTGATCGCGTTGGAGAGGAGATTGGTTATGACGCGCTCGATCTGTGTCCGATCAACTTCGCAGTAGACCGGACCATGATCGATGCACTGCAGCGTTAGATTGTCTGCTTCAGCAGGGATCTGGAACTGCTCAACCAGATCGCTCAGAAGCACGTGCAAGTCCAGCCTGCTTTTATTCATCGGGATTTGCCCCGTTTCCGACTGCGATAGAAGCAGCAGAGCACGCACCAGGTTCGTTAGCCTCTCGACGTCCTGCAAGGCATTTTCGATGGCTTCGCGGAGTTGCTCAGGACGGGTGGCAGTAAACAGGGCCACTTCGAGCTGGCCCTGAATCGCAGTCAGAGGCGTTCGAAGCTCGTGAGAAACGTCGGTGGAGAATTGACGCACCTGATCGAACGATGCTTTGAGGCGCCTGCTCATCTGGTTGAATGAGCCCACCAGCCGGTCTAACTCGTCATTGGCGCCACGCTGCGGAATCTGGAGGCCCAGGTTTGAACCTGTAATGCCCTTGGCGGCCTGTTCCACGGACTGAAGAGCGCGCAGACCGCGGCCGGCCGAATACCAGCTCGCACCTGTGCAAAGCAGGCTGGCCAGTGCCAGAAAGATGAGGTAGTTGCGTTGAAACTTGGCGAGGACCTCCTTGTCGCCCGCCACGCTCCGTCCAACGGCCATGTACCATTCCCGGTGTAAATCGTCCAAAACGATGGTGGCGATAACCTCGTACGGCCCGTCTTCGTCACCCTGGATGCTCCGGAACAGGGTTGGAGGCAGCTTGCGGATTTGACTCAGGTCACTGCGGATTTCGCTACTGTCCGTGAGGGCATCAAAAGCACGATCGGTAGTACCCTTGCTGACGTGACCCTTGCCGTCGGCGATCACGTAGACCTTGGTCAGCCGGGCGATCTCCGCCCGATCGTCGTCGTCTTCAGCCGGGCCGATGACGGGCAGTCCTTTGTCGAAGCGGAGGTATCCCTTCAGCGCAGCCAGTTCCTCCCGCAACGTGTCTTCGGTTCTGGATTCCAGAACACTCTTGATGATCACGGTGCCGGCGACGCCGACGATGGTCAGGATGATCAGCAGGATGAGAAGGAAAGTGCTCGCCAACCGAAAGCGCAGCGTGCGGAAGAACGTAAGTGGCGGTAGCCGCTTCAGAAACATTGGTCCTTACCCGCTAGAGACTCTCCGTTCGGATTTGCTCTGCGTGCGGGGCTTCCTGAACATCCAACATGTATCCAATGCCGCGAACGGTGTGAATCATCTTCGCCGGGAACCTGTCGTCGATTTTACTTCTTAAGTGGCGGATATACACATCGACGATGTTGGTGAGGCCGTCATAGTCCATGTCCCAAACATGCTCCACGATCATGGTCCGGCTCAGCGGCCGTCCCCGGTTGCGCATCATGTATTCGAGAATGCTGAATTCCTTGGGCGCAAGTTCGATGCTCTCGTTGGCCCGGGTCACCTTGCGCCGGATACAGTCGAGCGCCAGATCTCCAACCTGTAGCTTTTCCGGTGTCGGCTGGCCTCGCCGCAGCAAGACGCGGACGCGCGCCAGCAACTCCACAAACGCAAAGGGCTTCACCAGGTAATCGTCGGCACCCTGCTCAAGCCCCTTGACACGATCGTCCACCGAATCCCTCGCGCTCAAAATGAGCACGGGCGGCACTGTCTTTCGGTTGCGAATTTTCTCCAGGACCTGCAGCCCATCGATATCCGGCAAGCCGAGATCCAGAATGACCAGGTCGTACTCCGTGGCGTGAACCAGTTCGACCGCGGAGTTCCCCGTGTTGGCAACGTCGACGGCATAGCCCGCACTCTCCAAGCCACGGCTCAGGAAGTCGGCTATCCGTTTTTCATCCTCAATGACCAATACCCGCATGTGTTTGAGTCTAACTCCAACCCGGCTAGGGAAGATGTGGAGCGGGGCAATCGGCGCAGGTCGCGTCGGCCAGCCTAGTCACCCGAGGCTGGCTCGGGCGCCGGAATCGGAGCAGGGCTCAAGAAGGATCGGACGCTCGGCCAATTCGTTCGCAGCAGGGACAAGCCGGTCATCGTGACGATGAGAATTGCGGAGAAAACCACAACTTGCACTATGCCAAGCTGCATCTTCCAGGCGCCAAACCACCGGCCATACACCAGCTCAATATGAACCCAATAGACCAGTAGCGAGGTGCGGCCGAGCTGGCGAAACAAACTCCACCGCGACCCTGCCATTGTCACCCACAAGTAAGCGATGGCGCCGATGGTCAACAGCACCCCCAACTTGATCAACGTCAGACCGGGACTATCCAGCCAGAACTCCGACTTCGTATAGATCGAATAAGGGAGGTTCGAGAAATACTGGCCGGCAATGACCAATACAATTCCGATCAGCATCGCCCACTGCATGGTGCGCTGCAAGTCCTCCTTGCCTACTGCCCGCAATATTGATCCGGCAGCCATTCCGAATGCCAGGAAAGCAGCCCATGGGAAGAATGCGAAGTAGTTAAAGCTGGGCACGAAGTACGCCTTCGCCAGCCAGGGTAAAGAGTCACCGCTCGCCATTGAGACGACCGGCGAAAGAACAGCCACCAACACGCCTAAGACCCCGCAGAGCCGGATTCTCTCCTTTGTCGTGAATACCGCCATCGGGGCGAAGATCGCCATCGCCAGGCCCATGCAGTTCAGGATGTCGACTTTCAGCAGCTCGCTCGCCGGGCTGGTCGGATAACCAAAGGCGAAGAGCTGGAGCCGGAACAGAAAAGCCAGAAGGAACAGATAGCCGGAGCGATGCAGCGCTCGCAACGTTCGCTTTGACGCGGAAGGTTGCTGCTTGCTCTGGCTGTCCATCAGGAAGGCGAACGTGATGCCGGTCAGGAATAGAAAGATGGCCGGCGCGATACCGCCGACGAACTGGGAGAGAACGAACGGACCACTGGTGCGGAGTTCAGGCTTGAGCAGGGAATCGAACGAATGGCCCTGCAGCATGATGAATGCGCCTAGCCCACGCATCCAATCCAGAAAAGCGAGCCGGTCAGTTAGTTTCTTCTGCTCGATCATGCTGCCGCTGTTTCGTCCTCATTCGTAAATTCCCTCGTCTCCCTTATGATTCTTCTGATGCAATTAGGCTGCCTGTTTCAGTGCTTATGGTCGGTCTTTACCCCAGGCGGCGTATTGAGTTCTAGGTCCTTTTGTTTAAACGACGGGTTTAGCTGGAAATCAGAGTACGTAACGAGTGTAAAGTTTCCATTCGGTTGGTAAAACTTCTGCTGAACCGGATAGTCCGCATCTTCTGGAAACCAGACTTCGGCTTTCGCCAAACGTTCTTGTGCATCCTTGCTCTTAGGAATTAGCTCTAAGCGGGTTGTCTTTCTGCCGCCGATCGGCTCGCTTCCGCCGTCTTTGATCTCGTAGCCGTTTTGCAAATCTTTACCAGAGTTTCCGAACCCCAGCAACATGTAATCGTCGATAAGCTTGGCGTTCTTGCCAAGGTCATAGACCTGCACCAGGTTGAGGTTTGGATAATACATCTTCACCGTGCGTTCGTCGAAGGCCACCGAATGCTTGTCCTTCTGGTCTGTGAAATCAATTAGGGCCCGCACCTCGCCCGGTCGCAGACGCCGCATGTGCAGAACACCATTCTGCGTGCTGTCGTCATCCAAGATCGCGGTATGCGTCACCATACGGAGACTTGCCGTAATTCCCTTAAACGTTGGCGCCGTAGCGTCCATGCGAGACAGAATGGCGCTAAGGGACTCCGCCGTACAAGCCCACGTGAACACAAAGAAGACAATGAACAATTTCATGTTGAAATCTGACCGTCCGGACCGCTTCCGCGAGGCGTTTGCTCACGGAGTAGTGTAAGCGATAAAGCCCTTGATCTCTTTCTCAGTTTCGTCTCGAATCGGTTCCACCCGCACAACGCGCCGGACTTTGCCGGTACGCTGCTGAATGAGATCCTGGCTACGCTTAAGGCGATCGCTTTCGCTCAACTCGTTCAGGAGATCGGCTTCAATGAAGACGCGATCGAGTCCGCGCTCCGCTGAAAGGAATACTACGCTGGAAGCCTTTGGCTGATCGTGAAACACTTCCCTGGGTGTCAGGAAAATGAAGATCAGAATAAGGGCGACCACTAAGTCGTACTGCCACGAAGCGCGAGGAAAATCCCAGAAAACCATCCGTTTCCACATGCTGATTCGCGTCAATTCTGCCTGAGCGTCCTGTTCGGCCACTGCTGTAAGTCTATCATTGAAGAAGAGGCCGAACGCCACGATGCGCGCCTAAGGAAAGTGGAGGCTGGCAGGATATTTCAGATTGCAAATGCGAACAACCCTATACCTGATTATGGGATTCGGCTGGCTGACGGCCGGCCCGTTGTCAGGGCAGTTTGAAACACATCTAAGTCCGGTAACCCAAAGCGATTACCAAAACTATCTGAAAGGAGTGGAATCGGAGTTGGCGGCCCGCTGGCAAGGATCAAGGCCCCTTCTGTCGCTAGACCAGGATTCCGATGACAAGGCCCGGGCCCATCAGGGCGAACTGGTCATTGTTGAACTGAGCAATTCCAAAACACCCTCAATCCGGAACGGTCGCGTTCACGATTGGGTCGGCACGGCGTTCATTCGAGGCGTCACCGTGGCCCGCGTGCTTTCAATTCTGTCGGACTTCGATCGCCACAAAGACTTCTATCCCGATGTCGTTCAGTCCAACCTGGTTTCACGGCAAGGCAACCGGGTCACCGGGCGGTGGCGATTGAAACGCACCAAGATCATCACCGTAGAACTCGAAGTGGACCAGCAGGCGGACTACGTTTCACTGGCTCCGGGAGTCTGGACAGTTCGCAGCCACGCCACGCGGATACGCGAAGTACAGTCCCCCGGGGAGGCTAGCGAGAAGCTTTTTCCCCCAGGTGAAGGCAATGGATTTCTCTGGCGGCTGGACTCCTACTGGACTCTACGCCAGGAAGCGGACGGCGTGTACGCGGAGTGCCGCACCGTTTCACTTTCAAGGTCTATTCCTGCTTCTCTGGCATGGGTGATCAAGCCACTTTTGGAGAGCATGCCAAGAGAGTCGCTGGCCTCCACGCTGAGAAGCACACGCGATGCCGCAAGCAACCAGAGGGTCTCCTCCTCGTCTAATCAGCTTCCCAGCGCCACTTCCGCCGCACGGTAAGCCAGGTTTCGTTGGATCTTGCAACGTGTAAACTCTAGAAGATACGTCATCAAGAAAGGTCACAGGAGATCCTCATGAGAAAACTCATCGCTGTTGTTGCCTGCCAGCTTCTGGCGGTGACTGCCTTCGCCGCCACCAAGAAATCCGTTACGGTCGATCTGAAGAATGCGCAGGGCCAGAGTGTCGGCGCCGCGAAGTTGACTCCCGATCCAAAGGGCGTCAAGATTTCGCTGAGCTTGAAGGATCTGCCCCCGGGCGAACATGCCATTCACGTCCATGCCACAGCCAAGTGCGAAGGCCCGGATTTCAAGTCCGCGGGCGGCCACTTCAATCCGGATAAGAAACATCATGGCCTGGAGAATCCCGAAGGACCTCACGCGGGCGATATGCCGAACTTCACCGTCTCCGCCAAGGGCACGGCGAAGACGTTCGTGATTGCACCAAACGTCGATCTGGGTGATGATGCCCATTCCGTCTTCAGCAACGGCGGCACGGCGCTGGTGATTCACGCGAAGGCCGACGATATGAAGAGCGATCCAGCTGGCAACGCGGGAGACCGCATCGCCTGCGGCGTGATAGTAAAGTAAGTGACTCAGCCGGCATCGCCGGTACCCGCCTGGAACTTACTGCTCCTTAATTCGCAAGTCGTTGCCGAGCATTTGCCGGGGCTTGTCCAAACCCAAAATGCCGAGCAGCGTGGGTGCGATGTCTTTCAGCGCCCCCCCTGGGGCTAGTTCCACGTTGTCGTTGGTCATGAAGATAAGCGGGACGGGGTTGGTGGTGTGGTAGGTGTGCGGCCCCTTGGTTACGGGGTCGATCATTGTCTCAGCGTTGCCGTGATCCGCGGTGATGAGCCACGATCCGCCACAGCGCTTCAAGGTGCTGTAGATCTGCGCCAGCCCGCCGTCCACCGTCTCGCAGGCTCTCACCGTGGGCTCCATTTTGCCCGAGTGACCCACCATATCGGCGTTGGCGTAGTTCATCACGATGACATCGAAGCTGCCCTGCTCAATGGCCTTGACCACCTTATCGGTGATGCCTTGCGCGCTCATCTCCGGCTTTAAGTCGTATGTGGCGACTTTCGGCGAAGCGACCATCTCGCGCTCCTCGCCCGGATAGGGCTTCTCGTTCCCTCCGTTGAAGAAGTAAGTCACGTGAGCGTACTTTTCCGTCTCAGCCACGCGGAGGTTTTTCCAGCTGGCCTGTCCCATGACGTCGGCCAGGATATTGTCCGGATGCTCGGGCGGCAGGATATAGGGCAGGGGGAGGGTCTTGTCGTACTGCGTCATCATTGTGTACGTCAAATTCGCGGGAAGAGATGCGCGCGAGGGCTTCTCGAGCGTGGGGTCAGTCAGTGCGAGGGTGATCTCACGAGCCCGGTCGGCCCGATAGTTGTACATCATCACGCTGTCGTCATCGCGTATCAGGCCCACCGGTTCATTGCGCGCATCCAGGATTGTCGCGGGCTCAATAAACTCGTCGGTCACTCCGTGCTCGTAGGATTTCCTGGCAGCTTCCACCGCGCTCTTGAACTTTGTTCCGTTGCCTAGCACCATGGCGCCATAGGCCCGCTCGATACGGTCCCATCGCTTGTCGCGATCCATCGCGTAGTAGCGGCCCGAGACGGACGCGATTTTGCCGATACCCAGCTCTCGCAGCCGCTTTTCGACCTGTTCGATGAAGCCGGTACCGCTCTCGGGCGGTGTGTCACGCCCATCCAAGAAGCAGTGAACAAACACATCGTGCAGGCCCCGGCGCTTCGCGATATCCAGCAGCGCGTACAGGTGCGTCAGTTGGGAGTGAACGCCGCCGTCGCTGCAGAGGCCGATGAGGTGAAGCCGGTGCCCTTCGGCCCGCTGCATCGCGTTGATCACGGCCGGATTGTTCTCGAACTGGCCGTTGCTGATCATCAGGTCAATGCGTGTCACGTCCATGTACACGACGCGGCCGGCGCCCATGTTCATGTGGCCTACTTCGCTGTTGCCCATCTGCCCTTCGGGCAAACCGACCGCCGGACCGGAGGTGTAGATAAGCGAATTCGGATACGTCGCCAGCAGA
>JBAUOG010001151.1:0-1848 GCA_049579625.1 Bryobacteraceae bacterium | reverse complement strand
TTGCAGAATGCGACGGCGGTTAAGCTTCATGGCGTTTCCCCTCCCAGCATTGGCCGTGGATGTTAGCACGGTTACGGCCTTGCGAATCTTTCAGAGTGGAATAGGGCGACCAGCAAAGTGGCACTCCGCCGTGGCGGGTCGCGCTTTTGTGAGGTCGCCCAAAACAAATTGCTTTCCAGCGGCTTACACGGATGAAGCATCGTCACTCGGCGACGACGCTTGACCGCTGCGTCCGTTTTTGCTGACAAGTGCGCCATCCCGCTCACGTAAGGGGACGTCAACCGGTGACGCCGACTGACGGGGCGGGTGCGGTTCCTGCGGGCGGCGGCTCGTCACTGCCGCTCCCGGGCGGTCCGGGCATCGACCCCGCCGGCATTACGACCGGCGCGCGAGGTGCTTCGCTTAAGCGCGATGCCAAGGCACAGGTAACGCCTGCGCACTGCATCGCGTGAAGCGCGGCCTGGATCGAGCTGCGGCGCTTCGGCGCCGCGGTCAGAACCGCGGTGGAGCGCCGAAAGGCGAGCGCGTTCCGCTGAACGCGCGGCCACGCCCGAAGCGCAGACGGATGGCAACATCCGATGCGTGGCGAGGCCCCACGGGACAGTCGCGCCTTTTCGGCGCTCCGCCTCCCCTTATTTTTTGGAGGCAAAAACTTGGTGGCTTTGGTTTGCAAAACTCGGGCGCAGCTGCGTCGCGAGAACGAGATCGCTTTTTCCGCCCCCGCGAAGCGGGGGAGCATCTGTGTTGAGGGTCAAGCGATTTTTATCGGATTTGGCTGCCAAGTTCGATCTTGGCGGACGAGGGTATTGGCAAGGATGACCAGCTTTCTGGCGACGGCGATGAGGATAAGTTTTGCAGGTTTGCCGGTGCTTTTGAGCCGCTGATGGAAGGCTTTCATATCGGCATTGAAGCGGACAGCACTCAGTGCGGCGAGATAGAGGATGCGCCGCACGGCTTTGCGGCCGCCCCAGATGACGCGGACGCCGTTGCGTTCACCCGATTGGTCGGCGATCGGGGCGAGACCGGCGAGCATGGCGATCTGTTTGGTTGTCAGGCTGCCGAGCTCGGCGAGGCAGGCGATAAGAGTTGCGGCGACGGCAAAGCCGAAGCTGGGGATTGAGGTCAGGACGGCATAGCGCCTGGCCAAGCCCTGATCGGCCTTGATGCGGGCCAGGATCTCGCGATCAAGACAATCGACATCCTTGCCGGCGCGCACGATGCGACGCTCGAGTTGACGCTTGAGGAAGCTACCCTCGGCCGCACCGCGCTGGTTCTTGAGCGCGGTTTGGGCTTCAACGGCACTGGCGCGGGCCACCACCAGTTCGGCGAGTTCCGCCATGGTTTGTGGCGCCGGCGGCCGCAGCGGCGGCGCCATCACGGCCGCGAAGGTGGCCAGCACGCGGGCATCGAGCCGGTCGGTCTTGGCCAAGATGCCCTGCGCTTTGGCGAACATGCGCACGCGAAACGGGTCGACCACAGCGACCGGGATGGCAGAGGCGACAAGACTGCGATGAACGAGGCGATGCCACTTGCCGGTAGCTTCGACGACGACGAGCGCAAGCTCGTGGCGCAACAGCCAACGCTTAAGCTGACGAACACCGGCTTCGCTATTGGCCAGGCGCCCCCGTTCGCCACTGGGTAATATGTGGACGTCGAGCCAACATTTGCTGGTATCGATTCCCACGTTAGACTTCACCTTGGTCTCTTGTTCGGACGCTTCCTTGCCTTGCATGCGGGACGTGCTCCCTATCATCTGTTGAGGACAAGAGCCGAAGGACGGACGGACCATGCTCCCCCGCGGTGCCAAACACCCAGGGGGAATTGCGGTCCCACCCATCCGCGTCGGGG
>JBAUOG010001150.1:0-6253 GCA_049579625.1 Bryobacteraceae bacterium | reverse complement strand
TTGGCCGGTTGATTAAGAGCGTCTGCTGTGTGCACCTGGTTGCGTAATTCCCGACGATGAGAAGTGGCCGGCGCCGATTGATCCACGGTAACGGCGTAGCGTTTACCGTCCAGTTGACGCGTAGTCGGCTACTCGTGGATTGAGAATTCAACGCCTTGGTGCCGATTCAGAAGTGCGGGTAGGCCGTTTGGGGCCAGCACTGTACGAGTGTCGGACGATCCGCTCGGAACCCAACTGCCACGTCCACGCATATGTTTCTCATCCACTTGGGAACAGCCGAATCCGCTGACCGGACACCGGTTTAGCAAGTCGAAAAGTCCCAAGCCCTATTGTGTGGGTTTATCACTTACATCGACGATCAGCCCCCATCCGGGGCGAAATAACCTAGGTTGGAATCAGCCGCTCCCCAATTGTTCCTCCAGACAAAAACGCAGGACCACTTCGTCGGCCATTCGCGTCTCAGTTGCGACTCGAGTCTAGATCTTCGCCGTTGCTTCGGTGATTCGGTCCAGCTTTTTCTCGATCAATCCACTCGCGGATGTAAGAAGGACAATTCCGAAGTCTCCTGCCACCCGCCTCGCAGCACGCAAAAAAAGTGACCGCTGGCTGATCCACGAGCCTTACGTTTTGCAGGTCCAGCTCGACTCCCTTATGTGCTGTTTCTTCAGAGAACAAAGCTCTCTGCAAGTCGATCAATTCCCCTGCCTCAATCCTGCCGCTGATGTTCAGGACGACGCGGCTGCCGTCGGTTAGTTTTTGGATCTTCCACATGAATCCTTCTCTTTCTCCTTCCGTCTTTTGAGTTTCCCGCTGTTGGCGATGACCGCTGGAAAATAAGCCCTCCCGGCAGTCCTCCAGAGGGCCATCCGCTAAGCGGTTGTAATTGACTGACTGATTCTTCGGGCCGACTAGGCCAGGTTCGGCGCCGGACAGCGCCGAACTTGAAGCGATCACCTATTTGCTTTCCTTCGTTTTGCCTGCGGCGACGTTGACCGGGCCAAAGAGCGTCGCAGTATTCCCGCTCCGGGCAATGGTCATGTTCCCTGCCGAACTCCAGGTGTTTGTAGCTGTGTTGTAGACTTCGATCCTCTGACCGTTGGACACTCCGGTTCCGACCTCCACGCCCCCGACGACTACGACGTCGCCATCCAGCGTCGAATTGGTGTTTTGAAGCAACACGGCCTGAGGCAGGTCACGTTGCTCTTGCATGATGGCTGGCGGATCAAACGCTTCTTGAGCGGGATTCCAGCTGTAGCTGAAATAGGAGTGTGTGCCACCGCCACCCACCAGAAGAGCGCCATCGTTCGCCAGGGCGACGAGTGCAGGATTCTTTTCGTTACCCCCGTAGACCTGATCAAAATATGTGAATGAGTCTGTCGGAGGAGTGTAAACGAAGGCCCGGGGGGAAACACCGACGCCGGCACAGCCCAAACCGCCTCCGATCAGGACTTCTCCGCTCGTGAGAAGAGCGGCCGCATGGTCCATGAGCCCCTCCTCGAAAGGCAAGGATGATCCGCTGAGAGAAAACGTTTTTGTCTGCGGGTCGTAAATCTCCGAGGAATAGAACGTCGGACAGTTATTAAGAGAGCCAGTACCGCCCGCGATAAAGACGCGGCCGTCGGGCAGGAGCGTTGCCGTATGGTAGACCCGAGCGACGGACAAACTCCCAGTCTGGATGACCGTATTGGTAATGGGGTCGTAGATCTCCGCCGAAGATAAAGCATTACCGTTTTGATCTTCGCCGCCAACCAAAAGCACGGTCCCATCCTTTAGAAGCGTTGCCGTGTGGTTGGCGCGGGCTTCGTTGAGATCCGGCCCAGCCGTAAACTGCTGAGTTGCTTCATTGTAAATCTCCGTAGCGTTTATCGGGTTATAGGTGAAGTCTTTCCCGCCGGCGATAAAAATCTCGCCATTGGCAATGGCGGTCGCGCTGTGGAATGCCCGTCCCACGACCATGTTTTGAACCTGCTTGGAAGTTTGCGTTGCTGGATTCCACACTTCAGCAGTATTTGACGGTTCGGCGCTACTCCAGTTGATTCCCCCAGCGATGAGTACGCCAGGACTTACCGCACCGCTCACGACCGTTATGGGAAGCTGCAAAGGTCCAGTGCGTGTGTCGGGAGAAGCATAAACGGGGCTGGTATCGATGTTGAGCGTCCCCAGTAAGCCGGGCGTCGTATTGGTAGGAACATTGAACGAAATGGTTTGGTTTCCCGCACCGGTCGTTGTGTTCAGGCTCAAACTGCTTGGGATATTGGAGATAGTCCAGGACAGATTTTCGCCTGTGCTCGACAGGATGTAGGCGGAGATATTGAAAGTTACCTGTTGACCGGGCAATACGTTTAGAGTGGTTGGAGAAACGGACAGCGAAGGTGGCTGAACGATTACAGAAGTGTCGATTGTGGCCGAGTCATACTGTGTGTTCGAGAAATTGCCGTATTTCTCAAAGTTAGCTTGATCATTCACTTCCACATTAAACGTGGTAGTGCCGACTGGAACCGCAAAAATAGCCGCCTGATCGCTCTCCCACAGAGATATCACGGGTAGCGGTGGCTTGCCGCCCGGCCAGGATTTGGATGTGGCGAAGTGGTCGTCCCACGAAGCCACATTCGTCGTAAGATTCGTGTTGTCGATGGTTGTTACGTCCTGCGTGTTCCAAGTCTGGCTATAACTCGCTGACACATTTGGCTCCAGGCCGGAAACGCCTCCGCCGATACTGAACCCCCCGCTTCCTGAGCCGTTGATCTGGGTGGGGCCGTGATCGAATAGGGAGTACTCTGGTCCCGGCGGAATATCAGTTTGAATGGCGAGATATCGATCGGTCTGAAACCAACTGCAGTACAACCCGGCTTGGCACCCGCTAGAGCCGCCGGAGTAGTTCGGTTTGCTGTCAACCGTCTTGGTAATCATGTAGAAGTCGTTCTGGGTATTGCTCGAATTCGCTCGATAAACACTGACTGTTTCCTGGAGGAGATTGCCACTCGAGGTTGTCTCAGTCATCGTGTTGATGGAAAGCCCCGTCCAGGCCGCAGCATCCGGGGAGTTAGCGTCTTCGAGGTTGCCTTGCCGTTGCGCCCAGGCTTGGAAATCGTCGTACCAGGTGGATTTTTCGCGTCGCGAGGAGGAGCGTGGACCGGTGTAGGTGTGAATTGCGCCGTTTGAGGCGCGGTATGCACCGAGAATCTTGTAATGAACGGGCCGCTGCCGCGATTCCTTGCTCTGTGGCATTGCAATGTGGAGGTCGCCGCTGAAAGCCGCTGGTGTAGCGTCAAGCATCGCCACAACGGAACCGTTCTGGAGAGCCTTCCTCGCGTTACTCAATTGAGCGCGCGTCGCTTGGGGGGGCAGAATGACGGTCTCAGCACCTTGCGCCTCGGACGAACACAGAATCGCCGTCAGAAATAACGTGCAAAGGAGCCACAGCCTGGTAGCGACAAGCTCTTTGATGTGCTTTTCTGTGTGAGGTTCAAATAGAGTTAGCGCGACTAGAGACGCGCATGATGTGTTTCTTTCTCTCAGGTTTGCTTTCAAGTTCATCGTCGTTGAATCCTTTCTCTCTCTTCCTTCGGGAAGGATTTAGCAACTGCGCGACCACGCCTCAGTAAAAAGAAAACAAAGGAGTTGAACGGAAAGGAAGCTCCCGAGGAATTCGGGAATTTCCGAAACTTCGTGAAGGCGGCAAACGAATCTTAGTGGGTTTGAAAGCGGCGCTTATCGATGTGCAATGATTTGATTTTGGAATCGAGCGTGGAGGCGGGCATGCCGAGCTTCGCCGCCGCTCCCGATGGTCCCGAAACTCGTCCCCCCGCTTCGGCCAAGGCGGCTTCAATGCGCTTTTTCTCTTGATCGACCAGGTCCTCCTTCAGGGGCTGGACTGCGACGGGCTTCAAGGTCAGCCAACTCTCATCAACGGAAAACTCATCGGAGTCGCACAAAATCACCGAGCGCTCAATGACGTTCTGCAGTTCGCGGATATTGCCTGGCCAGGAATAAAATTGCAAATAAGCCAGGCTCTTCTTCTCGATGCTGGTGATCCTTTTCCCCGCCTTCGTCGCATAGCGGTCGATGAAGTATTCGACCAGCAAGCGAATATCTTCCCTCCGCTCCCGAAGCGGCGGCACTTCCACGGGAAAGACGTTGATGCGATAAAAAAGGTCGCTGCGAAAAGTGCCCGCTGAAACCTCCGCGGGAAGGTCGCGGTGCGTGGCCGTGATCACACGAACATCGGCGCGAATCGGACGCGTTCCCCCCACGCGATCGAATTCGCGCTCCTGCAAAACCCGGAGCAAAGCCACTTGAGTCTCCGCGCTCAACTCGCCGATTTCATCGAGGAAGATTGTGCCGCCTTCGGCCAATTCGAAGCGTCCCAGCCTCCGTTGCAAGGCACCGGTAAAGGCGCCCTTCTCGTGGCCGAATAGCTCGGAAGCGATGAGATCGCGGGGAATCGCGGCACAATTCACACTCACAAATGGACGCGAAGACCGCGGCGAGCGTTTGTGAATCGCACGCGCGATGAGTTCCTTGCCCGTGCCGGTTTCACCGGTAATGAGAACTGTGCTGTCGCTCGGAGCGACTTTTGCGACACGCAGGAGCACCGCCTGGAGAGCGGGCGAGGTCCCGACAATCTCTTCGAACATGGAAGCTTTGTCGACTTCCTCACGCAGCGCGATGTTTTCCCGTTGGGTTCGCTCCTGCGCCCGCTTCTGATCGTCGATGTCTGTTCGAACACCACACCAGCGTGTTATTCGCCCTCGTTCGTCGCGAAGGGGATTCAGTCGATACAAAAACCAGCGGAAATCGCCATCGTGCCGGCGCATTCTCACTTCCGTCTCAAAGGCTTCGCCGCGCTGAAAGGCTGCTTGTATCCCCTTCTTGAGTGCCGTTACATCCTCTGAATGGGTAACCAGATCAAGAAACTCCATCGGATGTTTTCGCGGAATAGGACCGAAATAGTCGAGCGTAGCGCGGTTTCCGTAAGAGACACTTGCGTCCGCCTCCCAGATGAACATGTGGACTGGTGCAACATCAATGACCTGTTGTAGTTGACTTGCTTGCTCCTTTAGCGCATCTTCAGCGCGCTTCCGGTCTGTGATGTCTCTCATTACCACCTGCCGTCCGCCCGGCAGCATGGGAGAAAGAGAAACCTCCACTGTCAGCATGGCGCCGTCTCGACGCAAGAAGGTCCGCTCAAATCGCGTCAGGCCGGATCTCATTGCTTCGATCGGCGTCTTGATTCGAGCAAGCTCGTCTGGAGAATAAGTGGCCCCAACGGGCATGCCTTGGAGTTCGTGGGCTGTGCAGCCAAGCAGCTCCAAACCTGCCTGATTCGCGGACATGAATTGTCCGGTTTTGTCCATCAGGTAAATCGCAACAGGAGAAAGGTCCAGAAGAGAGCGGAACTTCGTTTCGCTCTTTCGCAATTCTTCCAGAGCTTGTCCCGCTCGTTCGAAGGCCTGAGCGTTCGTGATGGCCACAGCCGCCTGATCCGCGAACATGCGTAACCAGACAAACTCTTGCTCCGTCAAGTTTTCGCGGCTGAAAATGCCCAAGACTCCCAGGATCTGTCCTCTGAACTTCAGTGGCTCGCCGGCGAAAGCACGAATCTCTTCACTCGTGGCCCATTCTGGCCTGCGGATCCACTCGCTTTCCGGCGTAATGTTCGCGATTCGAATCGAATTCCCGGTCGCCCCGATGACTCCCACCTTTCCTTTTGTTTTGCTGAGCGGGATGCGCCGAAAATATCCTTCCTGAGAGGACCAGTCTTCTTTCCCGTTCAAGGCCGCGCCCGCACTGGCGGCCAGGTGAAGGCATTCCCGGTGATCGGAACACTCGTTCCGCAGGAAGCATCCCTGCTCACAGAGGTCTCCTGGGGCGCGCAGCCAGATTCGCGTAAGAGCCACGCCGGGTTGCGCGGCAATGCCCTTCACGATGGCGCTAAGCACGTCGGAAGGGTGCCGCTCCCCGGCCACCTGCGCAGCTAGCGAAAGTAAGGACTCAGCCTGCAAGGGTAAGACCCCGTCACGTTCGTCATACTACACCAAGCTGCAATTTCTGCGGTGCCGCAAGTCACACCTGCGCCTGCACTTCCAAAGCGATGGGACTACTCCGTTCCCGAGATTTCGTGAATTCTCGAACCTCTGTGAATTGCCGGCCGACGCAAGTTGCATTTTCTCAAGCACTTAAGTGTGGCGCATATCTTGCTTTATTCCCGGGCAGCGACATTGCGGGAAAAGCGGTCGCGAAATATCCAAGG
>JBAUOG010001149.1:0-1902 GCA_049579625.1 Bryobacteraceae bacterium | reverse complement strand
ACGGCAGCGCCTTTCCTCGGAAGTCTGATTGCCGTAGCGGGCGCTATCGGTATTCCGAGTTTCATCGTGATTCAGTGGTTTGCGCCGCTGGTCTCCGAGTTTCCAGAATTCGCCTCCACGTTCTATTTCGCTCGCCAGGTCGATCAGGCGCCCGTCGCGATCATGAATATTGCCTCCAGCAACATCAACCAGTGGACCTTGCTCGTCGCCATGCTGCCGCTGGTGCTGTCTTTCGGAGCCGGCGCCGTCTCCCAGATCAACTTCAACCCGCAGCAACAGACAGAGCTGTTGTTGACGATTGGGCAGAGCGCCTTGGCGTTCGTCTTCCTGCTGGATATGAAACTGGCATGGTGGGAGGCGGCATTGTTGTTCGGTAGTTTTCTCGCTCAGTTTGTATTCGCACCCTTCACCTCTCAGCCCAACACGCTCGGTTTTGTTGCAACCAGCATTCGACACTGGCTAACGATTGGATACTTCCTCTACGGCGGCGTAGTGGTAATTCGAATGCTGGTTCTGCGTCGTCGTCCCGCCGCGCTGAACGGCCTGATCGACACCTGGCGCATGCGCGCATAACAGCATCCGGCATAGCCGGTCTTGCCTGCCGCGGCTGCTTTCGAAGCGAGATCCAGCCACTGTGCTGAAATAAAGCAAGTAATCCAATGAGTAAACGAATCCGTTCGACGACGATTCTCTGCGTACGGCGCAACGGGAAAGTTGTTCTGGCCGGCGATGGCCAAGTCACCATGGGTGGCGAGGTGCTGAAGAGTGGCGCTAAGAAGCTTCGGCCGCTCTACAACGGCAAGATCATTTCCGGCTTCGCCGGTTCCACCGCTGACGCTTTTGCCCTCTTTGCGAGGTTTGAAGCCAAGCTGGAGCAGTACGCGGGCAATCTGCCCCGCAGCGTCGTCGAGCTGGCTAAAGATTGGCGAACCGACCGCATGCTCCGCCATCTGGAAGCCCTATTGCTCGTGGCCGATCTGCAAAACATCTACATAGTCAGCGGCACTGGCGATGTTATCGAGCCTGATACGCCGCTGGCGGCCGTCGGCTCCGGAGGGTCGTTCGCCAAGTCCGCGGCTATCGCACTAATTGAAAACACCAACCTGAGCGCCCGTGAAGTCGTCGAAAAATCCATGAAGATCGCAGCGGATGTCTGCATTTACACCAATGAGAACATCACGTTTGAGGAATTGGGCTAATGGTTATCCACCTACCCCAATCGTCCTCCGACGAAGCTCCGCTGCTGGATGAGCTGACTCCGCGAGAAATTGTCGCCGAGCTCGACCGGCACGTCGTGGGACAGGCCGACGCCAAGCGGTCGGTCGCCATTGCGCTTCGGAATCGCGTGCGACGCCAGAAGCTCGAGCCCGATATGGCCGAAGAGGTGATGCCCAAGAACATTCTAATGATTGGGCCCACCGGTGTCGGAAAAACTGAGATTGCCCGCCGCCTCGCCAAGCTCTCGAATTCCCCGTTTCTGAAGGTGGAAGCCAGCAAGTTCACCGAGGTCGGCTATGTGGGTCGGGACGTGGAGTCGTTGATCCGCGACTTGGTCGATATCGCCATCGACATGGTGCGCGAGGAGCGTCTTGACCAGGTGGCGGATCGCGCCGAGACAAACGCCGAAGAGCGGTTGTTGGATTTGCTGATTCCGCCGGCGCCTGAAGGCAGCGACAGTCAGGAGCGCACCCGTGAGAAGCTCCGTGAAAAACTGCGCGCTGGAAAGCTGGACGACCGCACCGTAGAGGTCGACGTTAAGGAACGTGGCCCCACGTTTGAGGTCTCCACCAACGGCAACATTGAGGAAATGGACATCAACCTCAAGGATGTCATCCCGGGCCTGTTCGGCGGGCGGACCCGAAAACGCAATATGCGCGTTTCAGAAGCCCTGGAGTATCTGAT
>JBAUOG010001148.1:0-10874 GCA_049579625.1 Bryobacteraceae bacterium | reverse complement strand
AGGCTTCGGGCGACCCGAGGCCGTAGATGCAGCTGACGCTGGCGACGATGACGCAATCGCGACGCTCAAAGAGGGAACGGGTGGCCGAGAGACGAAGCTTGTCCAGTTCGTCGTTGATGGTCGCTTCTTTCTCGATGTAGATGTCGCCGGAGGGAATGTAGGCTTCCGGCTGATAGTAGTCGTAGTAGCTGACGAAGTATTCGACGGCGTTGTGCGGGAAGAAGGTTTTGAACTCGTGATAGAGCTGGGCGGCCAGGGTTTTGTTGTGCGCCAGGATCAGGGCAGGGCGGTCGAGGATCTCAATGATCTTGGCCATGGTGAAGGTCTTGCCGGAGCCGGTGACGCCGAGCAGGACCTGATGCTTTTCGCCGTCCCTGAGACCACGGACCAACTGTTCGATCGCACTGGCCTGATCTCCACGGGGCTGGTAGTCAACACCGATTTTGTAGGGCACGATCCTCAGTATAAAGACAACAAAGACTGGGAACGTTCACGTTCGGCATTGAATTCGCAGCCCACCAGCGTTATGACGGCGAGGAGATACATCCAGACGAGCAGGATGATTCCGGCGCCCAGGGCTCCGTAGACGACGTTATAACTGGCGAGATTCTTGACATACCAGGCGAATCCGGCGGTGGCAACGAACCACATGATGGCGGCGACAAAGGCCCCGGGCCAGACCCGCAGGAATCGCGAACGGGTGGCGGACTTGGTGAGGCGCTGTTCCGGACGGTGGTTGGGGCCAAAGTAGTACAGGAGCCCAGTGACAAGCACCGTCGTTACAAAGGCCACGAGGTAGCGCAGGATGCGACCCAGAATGAGAATGGGCATTTGGGCCACTTCGTCCCTCGAGGACAACCGGAGAAAGTGGATCATATCCGTTTCCCAACGATTGCCGAACAGGATTAGCACCGACGCGCCGATAGCCGGGATGGCCGCAATCAGCACAAGAAACACCGCCATGGCACGCTGCTTCAGCGTGGATCGCTCGGTTGGAATGCGATAGGCAGCCTGGAACCCTTCGATGAGGCTCATCATCGCGCCGGACGCGGCCCAGAGAGCAAGTACGGTTGCGCCGACGAGGAGTCCGATAGGCCGGTTGCCCTCGTCCTCGAAACGCGAGCGGATGAGTTCCTCGGTGCCGGGCGGCACGACGGCCAGAGTTACACGAGAGATGAGGTGCACAATGGAGTCGGCGCGAATCTGGAGGAGAATCGCCACGAAGGTGGTAAGGACGGGGAACAGCGACAAGAGGCCGGAATACGCAGCGCCCTTAGCGATGCCGTAGAGGTTATCGTCCATAGCCACTACGAATGAGCGGCGCAAGAGCCAGAACGTCCGCCCGAACCAGCCTGGTTCGACGATCACTGCCGTGTGATCGCTGGTTGCAGCGGGATGTGACTGCGCCGGGTTTTGGGCAACGTCAGCCATAGCAGCAGTTCTACGCCCCATCATAGCGGGAAGTGGGACGGTCCGGCAGAGAACGTGCCAAACGGAAGGAAAGGCTGGTCCCCCGAACCGGGCATGGCCGGAACCTAACAGGGTCTGGGGACGTCGTTTGCAACTGGGCTGTGCGTGCGTTCCTCGGGACCAAGTTTCTTGGGCCGGTTGAGGATCGGTTGCGTTAGGATGAATACGTGGGACGGCAGCGATTGCTCGTCGCTGCCGCCCATCAGATCTAGCACCGCCGATCAAGGCGGAGTTCGATCTGGACTGTACCGAAACGCAGTACAATCCGTATTCGAAGGTGCATAAAGAACCACCTCCTGCCGAAAGGTGGGATTGAAAGGCCGGGACTACTTTCCCGGCCTTTCCCTTTGCGGCTCGAGTACCGCGTCCGGGAAACCAGCGCTCCCAATCGCCTGACGACATAAAAGCTCGACGAAGCGAGCTCCTATGGATACTTGTCTGGTTTGGGCGAGAAAGATCGCGCGGAAAAGCCAGCCTGAAGGCGGGTGCCACGGCGGCCGTAGGTGCTTCTGCTATCCTGTCAATTTCGGTAGAGGCGCGAGGGTCATCAGTAGCGGCGGCGCATCGGGGAGTGGGTTCCCAGACTGTCGCGAAAGGGGCTTCGTCCCGGGTCATTCCGGGTTCGCCGAAATCGCCGCATCAGACCTACCTGCGCGGTGGTTGGTGGGTTTGGGATAACACCCATTCCACTGTCACTCGGCTTTCCGGGTTCCTGAAGGAACTGGATACGTCGAGTGGAGCGCTATCGGTGCAGTCACGCCTGCCCTTCGCGCGCCCCTCTCATATTTGCTTTTTGAAGAAGCTGGTGGCCCGTGCATTTGTTTGAACTCACACGCAAACTGATCGATATTGAGTCGATCACGCCGAATGAACGCGAAATCGGCGAATTCCTGTATGGCTACCTGTCGCAAATGGCGGAGCGGTACCAAGGGAAAATCGAGCAAATGGAGGCGGAGCCCGGCCGCGATAATATTTTCGTTCACTTTGGGGAACCGTTGGTGACGCTCTCGACGCACATGGATACGGTTCCGCCCTTCATCCCGTCGCGTGACGACGGAGAGAATATCTGGGGCCGCGGCGCGTGCGACACGAAGGGGATCATCGCCTCCATGATCTTCGCCGCGCACAACCTGCTAAAGGCGGGCCAGCGCAACTTGGGCCTGCTGTTCGTGGTCGGCGAGGAGCGGAACAGCGTTGGCGCGTACATGGCCGCGCAGACGCCTCGCGGCAGCCGCTTTCTGATCAACGGCGAGCCCACTGAGAACAAGCTGGCTGTAGGGTCAAAAGGCGCGCTGCGATATGAGATTGTGGCGCGTGGCAAGATGGCGCATTCCGCTTATCCGGCATTAGGCGAGTCGGCCATCTTGAAACTTCTGAACGCTCTGGAGCGTATCCGGCGAGTGCGGTTGCCGGTGGATGAGCTGCTGGGGCCGAGCACGATGAATATCGGATTGATCAGCGGCGGCCGTGCTCCCAACGTGATTCCAGACGAAGCGCGTGCGGAGATTTTTGTCCGCGTTGTCGGAGACGTGACAGCTCTCCGGAATGCCATGGAGATGGCGGCTTCGCCGGACGCCGAGGCGAACGAGGTGCTGTTCATCCCGTCGCTCCGGCTAGGCTCGCTGGCAGGTTTCGAGACAACAGTGGTGGCTTACACGACCGATATACCAGCGTTCAATGGGAAGTGGGGGGAACCCTATCTGATTGGACCCGGAACGATTCGGGTGGCACACACGGATGACGAGCACGTTCCAAAGTCACAACTGATTGAGGCAGCGCGTATATATGAACGCATGGTGCGGCAACTAACGGAATAACGGAATCATGAAACCAATCGAAGTCGGCATTTTGGGCGGCACGGGCATGGTGGGCCAGCACTTCATCCGCTTTTTACAGGGGCACCCCTGGTTCAAACTGACGTGGCTGGGCGCGAGCGAGCGTTCGTCCGGAAAGAAACTGCGCGATGCGACTGCCTGGCGACTGGACGGTGAGATGCCGCCCGCGGCTGCGGATCTTTTGGTATCGGATTCGAAGCCAGGGAACGCGCCCCAACTCCTGTTCTCGGCGATGGACGCTTCGATTGCGACGGAGATTGAACAGGCGTTCGCGCAGGCTGGGCACGCGGTGGTCTCCAATTCCCGCAATCATCGGATGGACGCGGATGTGCCGCTGTTGGTGACGGAAGTGAATCCTGGCCACCTTTCCCTGGTAAAGGCGCAGCAGAAGAATCGCGGCTGGAGCGGCATGATTGTCACTAATCCCAACTGCTCCACGGTGGTGCTAACGATGGCGTTGGCGCCCTTCGCGGGATTCGGAATCGAGCGGCTGATCGCCGCCACGCTGCAGGCGGTCTCCGGCGCGGGCTATCCAGGCGTTGCGTCCATGGACATTCTGGCCAATGTGATCCCCTTCATCGGCGAAGAGGAAGAGAAGATGCAGAGGGAAACGCAGAAGATCCTGGGCGCGGTCGAGAATGGACGGGCGGCGCCGCTGGCGGCGAAGGTCAGTGCGCACTGTCACCGCGTGCCGGTGGTGGATGGACACACGGTGGCGGTTTCAGTCGAGTTGCGGAATAAGTTAACGGTTGCCGATGCGCAAGCAGCGATCCAGAGTTTTCGCGGCCTGCCGCAGGAGCGGCAGCTTCCGAGTGCGCCCGCGAGGCCGCTGGTCTACATGCCGCAACAGGACCGGCCTCAACCGCGGCGCGACGCCGGGCGGGAGAACGGCATGACGGTATTTGTGGGGCGGCTGCGCGAATGTCCGGTACTGGATCTAAAACTTGTCGCATGCGGGCACAACACCATTCGCGGCGCGGCGGGCGCGGCGGTTCTGAACGCGGAGTTAATGGTTTCCGAAGGGCTTCTTGGTTAACGAGGCAGTAGACGAATGGTCGTAATGAAGTTCGGCGGCACGTCCGTCGAGTCGGGGGAAGCGATTGAGCGGCTGATCCGCATCGTTCGGCGTGAGGAGCACCGCCGGCCCATCGTGGTGGTATCCGCCATGGGAAAGACGACCAACAAGCTATTGGCGGCGGCGGAAGAAGCGGCGGCCGGAAGGCGCGATCAGGCGTTGACTCTGGTCGACGAGTTGCGCGGACTGCATCTGACGGAGGGGCTCGCGGTAGCGGGCGCGGCAGCCGCGGAACTCGACCGCTACATTCGGGCACACTTTGAGTGGCTGGAAGAACTGGTAAAGGGCTTGTCGATTGTCGGCGAACTCTCACTGCGCTCAAAGGACGCCGTTGGCAGCGCGGGCGAACGGCTGTCGAGCCTGGTAGTCAGCTTTGCTCTGCGCGCAGCCGGTTTGCGAACGGAACACGTCGATTCACGCAAAGTGGTGATCACCGACGACCGCTTCACACAGGCCCAGCCAAATCTCGAAGAGACGTACCAGCGATGCCGCGACACGGTGGCCCCAGCGGCTGAATCGGCCGTGGTCGTAATGGGAGGCTTTATCGGGTCCACGCTGGATGGCCAGACGACAACGTTGGGACGCGGCGGATCCGACTTCTCGGCAGCCCTGGTCGGCGCCGGCGTTGGCGCGGAAGAAATCCAGATCTGGACCGATGTGGATGGCATGCTGACCACGGATCCGCGCGTCGTACCGGACGCCCACCGGGTGAAATCGATCTCGTTCGCCGAGGCGGCCGAGCTGGCGTATTTCGGAGCGAAAGTGCTGCACCCCGCAACCGTGGCTCCGGCAGTTGATCGGGACATCCCGGTGTTGATTCTGAACTCGAGGCGTCCGGACGCCGAGGGCACGCGCATCACATCGCAACCCGCGCCATGCTCGAACCCCGTGAAATCCATTTCGTCCAAACGCGGCGTAACGATCGTCAACATCCATTCGACGCGCATGTTGATGGCTCACGGCTTTCTGCGCCGGATCTTTGAACTGTTCGACCGCTACCGCATCAGTGTCGATATGATCTCGACATCGGAGGTGAGCGTGTCGCTAAGTATCGATCCCACTGAGCCGCTGGAGCCACTGTGTAAAGAACTGAGGCAGTTCTCCCAGGTAAGCGTGGAGGAAAATCTGAGTATCGTTTGTTTAGTGGGCGAAAACATCCGCCATACACCCGGCATTGCCGGACGGGCCTTCGAACGGTTGCGAGAGAAGAATATTCGAATGATTTCCCAAGGCGCCTCGCGTCTGAACCTCGGTTTCGTGGTGGCAGACGCCGACCTGGTGGACGTGGTGCGGGCGCTGCATGAAGAGTTCTTCTCGGTACTGGACCCCTCTGTTTTCGACTGACTCTTATGGACAACGCAAGCAAGCCCAAGAAACTGGCCCTGGTCGGCTACGGCAAAATGGGCCACATCATCGAGCGTCTCGCCGGTGAGCAAGGCTTCGAAGTGGTGTTGAGGCTGGACGAGTTCAACAACGTGGATGGTGAGGGTATTAATCCCGCCGCGTTTGCGGGTGTCGACGTTGCGATTGAGTTTTCGACGCCGGAGGCTGCCCCTCGAAACCTGTTGAAATTGGCGGAAGTGGGAGTGGCGGCGGTCACCGGCACCACGGGTTGGCTGGCGCAGCTAGGGCAAGTGACGGCGGGCGTGGAGAAGGCCGGCACCGGGTTGGTGTGGAGTCCGAATTTTTCCATCGGCGTGGCGGTGTTCCGCAAAGTCACCGAGTTGGCGGCGGGACTATTGAAGGATGAGCCTTCTTACGGGGCATGGGCATGGGAAATTCACCACGACACAAAGAAAGACGCCCCGTCTGGAACGTTGCTGCAGCTGGTCCAGGCCATGAAGCACGCCGGCTACACCCGAAACATCGACGTCAGTTCCTCGCGTGCGGGCACACATCCCGGGACACATGAGATTGGTTTCGACTCAGCCGCCGATACCATAACGCTGCGGCACACGGCACGGAGCCGTGAAGGATTCGCTTTGGGCGCCCTGAAATCGGCACGATGGATTATCGGCCGCCGGGGGGTCCACACATTTGAAGAGGTTTTATTCGGCGAGAAGCCCACGGGCTAATCGGCCCAGGAGAGTGCTATATGTTCACCGGCTGCGGTACGGCGCTAGTGACACCGTTTCGCCAGGATTTGTCGCTTGACGAACCAACCTTGCGGAAACTGGTTCGGCGGCAGATTGAGGAAGGCATCAACTTCCTGGTGCCATGTGGAACCACTGGCGAGAGCCCGACCCTGACGCACACAGAACATCTGCGCGTGGTCGAGATCACGATGGAGGAATCCGCCGGCCGGGTTCCGGTGGTGGCGGGCGCAGGTGGATACAACACGCAGGAAGTGATCCACCTGATCCATGACATAGAGAAGCTTGGGGTCAACGGCATCTTATCCGTAACGCCGTATTACAACAAGCCGACCCAGGAAGGTCTGTATCAGCACTACCTGGCGATCGCGAACTCCACGTCACTGCCGATTGTCGTCTACAGCGTACAAGGACGAACCGCCGTCAATGTGGAACCCGCAACCCTGGTGCGACTGGCCGGGATCAAGAATATTGTTGCCGTGAAGGAAGCTTCCGGCAACATCAGCCAGATGGCGAGCATCCTGGCGCGCGTTCCAGAGAATTTTCACGTCCTGTCGGGCGACGATGCCGTCGCGCTGCCACTGATCGCGTTGGGCGGGCGCGGGATCATCTCCGTCGTGTCGAACGAGATTCCGGGACCGTTCACGCGGCTGACGCAGGCGGCGCTGAAGGGCGACTATGTGACGGCCCGCGATCTGCAGCGGAAGTACCAGGCTCTGATGGAAGCAAACTTCTACGAATCAAACCCCGGACCGGTCAAGTTTGCGATGGCGGCGATGGGATTGCTCGAGCCGGTCTGGCGGCTGCCCATGGTGGCTCCCGAACCGGCCACACAAAGAAAGATGCACGATGTCCTGGAAGCGGCAGGCCTGTTGCGTGGAGTGCAAGCGTGAGCGAAGGGCTTGGCGTCTTGCCTTCCGTACAACAACAGATAGAGCAACTGTTCGATGCCAAACCGGAGCGGTACTCACCCGCAGATCTTGAGCTATTCCTGGCCTTTCGTGACCTTTTAAACCTGGGGATTGCACGCGCAGCCGAGCCAGACGACAGGGAACCGACCGGGTGGCGAGTCAACGCGTGGGTCAAGAAGGGAATCCTGCTGGGGTTTCGTATCGGCGGCGTTATCGAAGTATCGAGCGGAACGCCCGCATGGCAGTTCTTTGACAAATCGACGTACCCGCTGAAGCAGTTCACCGAGAAAAGCGGCGTGCGCATCGTTCCTGGCGGCTCCAGCATTCGCGATGGTTGCTTCGTGGGCCGAGGAGTCACGTGCATGCCGCCGATGTACATCAACGCGGGCGCCTGGGTAGGCGATGGAACGATGGTGGATTCTCACGCGTTGATCGGAAGCTGCGCGCAGGTCGGGAAGAACTGTCACATTTCAGCTGCCTCACAGATCGGCGGCGTGTTGGAGCCGGTGGGTGCGCTGCCGGTGATTATCGAAGACGACGTATTGGTGGGAGGTAACTGCGGCGTCTACGAGGGTACGGTTGTGAAACGGCGAGCTGTGCTGGGCAGCGGAACAATCCTGAACCGTTCGACGCCGGTTTATGACCTCGTGCATGGAACGATTCACCGCGCCGCCGACGAGCAGCCGCTCGTGATTCCCGCGGAGGCCGTGGTGGTGGCGGGTTCGCGAGCTGTGCAGCACGGCCCCGGCAAAGAGTGGGGCGTGTCGTTGTACACGCCGGTCATTGTGAAGTACCGCGATGCGACGACGGACACGAAGATTCAATTGGAAGACTGGCTGCGATAAGCGGCCGCTTCCAGGCATCTGAGCGTAGCCTGAGCCGCCCGCTGCCAAGTGAACAGACGGGCGCGTGCTGGTCCCGCAGTTGAGAACCGGGCAGCGAGAGCAGCGTCGGAAAGCAATTGATCCAACGCCGCGAGCATCTCGTCGTCACGCTCGGGATGGAAGTAGAGAGCCGCTTCTCCGGCAGCCTCATGCAGCGGCGGAATGTCCGAACAAGCCACCGGCAGACCGGCGGCCAACGCTTCCAACACCGGCATGCCGAAGCCCTCAAACATTGAGGGATAGACGAAGATGGTAGCGCGACGGTACAGTTCGTAAAGATCTTCGCGAGCGATCCAGCCAGTGACCTCCACCGAGCCGACTACGCCAGAGTCAACGATTTGCTTCTCGATCTGTTCTGCATGGAAACCACGCATACCCGCCAAGACCAGCCGCAACTGGGGGTGCCGGTTTTGCAGCCTTGCGAATACCCGGACCAGGCGGTCGAGGTTCTTGTGCGGATGCAGCGTCGAGACACAGAGGATGTATGGTCTTTCGTCGTCACGCTGTCGAACCAACGAGAAAAACTCGGATTCGACTCCGTGCGGAACCACCGAGACGGCATCGGCAGAGAGTTGGTAATGCTCCAGCAGATCGCGGCGCGTGGCCTCCGAGACAGCGATCAAATGCGTGGACTTCTTCGCAGCATGCCACAAGAGGATACGCCAGAATGGCAAGTCGAATCGCCGAAAGTGTTCCGGGTGGCGCACGTGTTGCAAGTCGTGAAATACGGTGACGCACGGTATGCGGGTCGCGAGTGGCGCAGTAAACCCGGGATTCAGAAGGACGTCAACCTTCTGTGAGCGAAAGACTCCGGGAAGGCGCAGCTGCTCGTAGAGAATCCGCGATGCGCGGTTGATCGCATGCAACGGCTGCGGACAGAATTCAAACTGCTGCGAACGAGGGACCAGGTCCGAACCAGTCTCGCGGTTTGTGAAGACGAGGTACTGATGGGGACTGCCAATCTCAGCCAACGCGCGGAGCAACTGGCGGAGGTAGATTTCCGTGCCGCCAACGCCGCCAGGCAAGAGGTACAGGGCGTTGATGCCGATGCGGAGAGGGGTCATGAAGGTCAGCAGCGCGCCCTAGTGCGGTAACTGCGCCAGATGTTCATTGACGAGCGCGAGGCCGTTGCGCGCGGCTTCATTGTCACGGTTGAGCCGAAGGGCATGCTCGAAGGCGGCCTTAGATTTCTCAAACTCGGCCTGCTTATAGTAGACGACGCCCTGGTAAGAGTAAATCGGGTCGAAGTTCGGATCGATCGCAGCCGCGTGATCGAGCGCCCGCAGGGCCTCGTCCAACCGATTCTGCTTTCCGTAGATCATCGCGATCTGGGAATAGACGTAGGCCGTGGGTTGTTTATTTGCTAATTCTTCAAACTTCGCCCGCGCCTCGTCCGGCTTCCCCATGCAATCCAGAGCAAGAGCCCAATCCGCCAGCAGCTGGTTTGAAGGCTTTTCGAGCTGCGCCGTTCTTTCGAAACCGCTCACCGCTTGCGCACATTGGCGCGCCGTGTAATGCGCGAATGCCAGCTGGAAATTCGGGCGTACTTTATTCGGACTGCCGCTCACGGCATCCGACCACAGAGCAACCTCGTTGCCCCACAGCGCACTGCGTTGATAGGTCAGGACCACGAGCAGGACGACGATCCCCGCCAGAACCAGCGGCATCCTCGTTTCGAGGTGCGCGTGCCGGGCAAGGTCGACGACAACCAGGATGAGGCCAAGCATCGGGAGATACATGCGGTGCTCCACGAACGGGTCCGAAATAGGAATAAACGAGGAGGTCGGCGCAAGCAGGAGGAAGTACGTCAAGCAGCCGAAGGCCGCAAGCGGATATTGCTTGCGATAGCGCAGCGCGGCGAGGATGCACAACACAGCGAGCAAGAGCCCGGCCCAGGACCAGGGGTCGGCTAACGACCGCGTAAACGGGAAATCGTGGTCGACGTTCAAACCGAACGGGAAGACGAACAATCGCACGTAGCCCCACCAGGCGCGAAATTGAGTGAACAGATACTCAACCGGCGTCGCTTCCTTCACTTGGAAGCCTGCTGTTTTGGCTCCTGACAACGCGTGGAGGACAAATGCCACCCCCGCTGCGCCGGCCAGTGCCATCGGTAAATAAAGCCGCCAATTACGCTTGACGGAACCGAAACCGGAGACTGGCTGGTCGGGCAGTTGGATTGGGAATATGAGATCGGTCAACACCAGCAAGCCGATGAGCGCAACGGCGTACTCCTTGGTCAACTGCGCAAACCCAAACAACACCAGCACTCCGGCCGCCGGCAGCCACGCAAGACCTTGTTTTCGGTAATAGAGAAAAAGGGTGTATGAACTGAACAGGAAGAATACGGTTAGTGTTTCCGAGCGGCTGGCAATGTAGGCTACCGACTCGGTCTGCAGCGGGTGAACCAAAAAGATGGCGGCGCCAAACAGAGCCAGATTTCTGGTGGCGGGGGGCGCCAGTTTGACGCGCTCGATGAGCCAGCGAAGAATCAGGAACACGAGGACGGCGTTTAGCGCATGGAGCAGAAAGTTGGTGGCGTGATAGGACCAGGTGTCGAGTCCACTCATCTGGTTGTTGGTCCAGAACGTGAACATGAGAAACGG
>JBAUOG010001147.1:0-4682 GCA_049579625.1 Bryobacteraceae bacterium | reverse complement strand
ACGGCCGGTTGCCTTTGACCCAATATTTCAGTGCAGCGCTTTGCAGGTGCCGCGCAATAAACGGCAGGTAGACGTCGTCGTAGAGGAAAGGGCCACGGAGGCTGGATCCAAAAACAGCAAACGAAGCGACAATCGTGAGAGCGATGCCAACCAGAATCTGAATCCACGCCGGCACGGCAGGCCTTCCGGCCTGCGCTTTTCTTTTCGAGGAGGATAGGCCGGGCGAGTCTGCCGCCACGTCCGGCTTTGCTGCCGTCTTAGCGGACTGCCGGGGTGATTTGTTCTTCTTCATGCAGGGACCGCAACTGATATTCGAGGATAGCGACGCGTTGCATGATTGCCACGTTGGCGTCTTTCAACTGAGAAAGTACGACGCAATAGCGGAAGAAAACCACCAAGAACGTCACGAAGACGACCATTAGCAGCGCGAGCAAAGGATCGGAGATCCGCAACACAGACGCAATTCCGTTGAGCAGCCACCGCGACTGGGAAAGAATGAACAGAGCGACTCCGGCCAGCAGCCAGCTCACCGAGTATTCAACGCGGATGTGCGCCCGGCGCAAGCTCACAAGCACTAGCACAATGAGGACCGCGCTAAACACGGCCATCAGGTTCAGCAGATGTTCCATGGTATCCGTTACCTCACTTATTCTAGTGGGTCGGCGGATGCCGGGAACACGGGAGGTCGCCGAAGGGTTAAGTCCGCTCGCTGACGCGCGGGGTTCAGTGCTGGGGGGTGATTACTTGTGGGCGGCTGCGGCGGATTGCTGGCGTGCGACTTCTCGGCGGAAATCCTGCTCCGATGCATTCACATACGCGGCGAATTCGGTGGGATCAATAAACGGATTCGGGCCCCCTGCCCGCATACGTGCCCGCTTCTCGCTTAGGTGGAAGAGCTCTCCATGAGGAGCCAGGAAAATGTCACAAGGCAGTTGATGCAGTTTCGCAAACGTGCCGTTGAAGTCCTCGATCAGGTGTGTGTTCTTCGGGTTGTTGAGAAAGTGGAAGCCGGAAAATGTGGTGCTGCATAGAAAGACCACGTTATAAGTTTTTCCGGATTCGACAACCGGCATTGTCCAGGTGGTGCAACCAAGACTGTGACCGGGTGTCAGGTGCGCGGTCAGCGTGGTGCCGCCCAGTTGCTCGGTGCCGCCGTCGTCGATGAAGCGATCGACTTTGGCCGGCGGGAATTTGGTGTCGGGGTCGAGGTCGAAGTACACCTGGCGTCCCTGGCTGATCATCTCGCCGTCCGCGCGGCTCGCGATCAGTTGCGCTCCGGTGTCACGTTTCAGGGCAGCGAGGCCGCCCGCATGATCGAAGTGCGCATGGCTGTTGAGCAGAATCTTCACATCGGTGAGATGAAAGCCCAGCTTGGTTATGCTCTTTTCAATTAGAGGCGCGGATTCGGGGAGGCCGCCGTCAAGCAGAAAATCGCCCTGCGGCGTGGTGATCAGATACGACCCCAGATTCAACGTGCCCACGTAATAGATGTTGCCGGCAATGCGGAAGGGCTCCATGGGCTGGTTCCAGCGGGCACGGGTCGAGCTGTTGTTTTGGCCGGCGACGAGCACTGGGATCAGAAACAGAAGTCCTATTAGGCGTGGCATGCAAGCTCCGGAGGTACGAATGAGATCAAGCCCGGCGACGTCCATCGAACTTGAGGACGTTGACAAAGACGCCGAGCAGGACGTGCGTGAGGTAATAGAGGGATTTCATCGGCGTGATACTGGTGCGGCCCGACGTCCGCGACCGCATTTCACAAGGCACTTCTAGAAATCGGAACCGCTTGCGCTGCAGCACTACCAGCGTCTCAATTTCAGGGTATTCGAGTGGAAAACTGCGGGCGAATACAGCGAGCGCTCGCTGGTTGACACCGACGAATCCGGAGGTGGGATCCCGAACAGACTGGCCAAGGATAGGCCACAACAGGAGACGGAATATCTCGATACCCAGTCTGCGGGTCCAACTGGTATAGCCGTTGTTCCCGCCTTTGTAGCGAGACCCAATCACCATTTCTACGCCGGACTTGACGAGCGCATCGTAGAGGCGGGGAATGTCGGCCGGATTGTGCTGCCCGTCGCCATCCACCCGGATAACGTATGAGAAGCCGGATTCAAAAGCCAGCTTGTAGCCGGCCTGAACGCAGCCTCCGAGTCCCAGGTGTGCAGGCACGGAGATAACTACAGCACCGCTCTGTTCAGCCACCAGCCGCGTGGCGTCAACGGAGCAATCGTCGACGACCAGGATCGGAGTGCCAGGAACGTTTTCGTGGATCTCGCGGATTACGGTGGCGATGGCGCCTTCCTCATTGAGCGCTGGAACAAGGATCATCAGCGGCGACTTGGTGGAATCGAGTTTCATTAAAAGAGGCTAGAGGAGGGCAACCCGGCGAAGGGAGATGCGATGGCGGCGAAAGATCATGGATACCTGACGCGGCTGCATGCGGCGCTTCATGTGACGACGCCGGCTCAAGACCCGCGGTAGCGTGGCCAGCAGGTAACCGTGCGCTTTAGCCACATACCAGAACAAACTAAGCCCGCCTCCCTCCTGCTTATGGTACTGAGCGGTGGCGCCGCGCCCGCTCAGCAAGCCGACCACGTGCCAGGAGTAGCGTATCAGCCCGGCGAACGGAAGCAGCCACAAGTCGCGGGCAGGCAGGTTCTTGACGGCGGTTACCAGGCGGTTTCGCTCCACCAGATAGGCCTTCAGCGGGGAGACGCGTCCCGCCGAGTGAGAATACCGGTGCGTCACGACGGCCTTTGCCGCATAGCGGGCCTGCCACCCGGCCCAGCGGGCGCGCAGACCCAGGTCCGTGTCTTCGCAATAGAGAAAATACGATTCATCGAAGCCGCCAACATCCTCCAACATTTCGCGGCGATAAAGCGCGGCCGATGCACTGGGACACAACACCTCTTCGTCCTTTGAGAAGTTCGCGGGTGATTCCAGAAAGCCTCGTTGCTTGCTGGCGGCGTCGCGGGAAATGACCATACCGGCGGAGTCCAATAGGGCTGCGTTAGCGCCGGCCATCCGCACTTGGGAAGCGCACATGCCGATCTCGTATTCGCGCTCAATCACGGCAACCAACTCCGCGAGCCATTCAGCGCGAGGAACGCAATCGTCGTTGAGTGTGGCAACGTAGTCGCCTTGTGACGCCGCCATGGCTTGATTGATAGCGGAACCAAAGCCGACGTTCCCGGGGTTTTCGATGATGTGCAGGGGGAAAGCGCCCGGCCCAGGCGGTGCGGCTTGACGCTGAGCGAAGCGGCGGGTCAGCCCTTGCCCGCTATTGTCGATGAGAATCACCGCGAAGTCGCGGAAGGTCTGCTGGTCGAGCGCGGAGAAGCAATCATCCAGCGCTTCATCAGCGACCAGCGTAGGTATGGCGACGATGACTCGGGCAGTGATCATTCTATGGCCGGCGTGAACTTAATCCTAGGTGGCACACTCACATATGATAGAGGGCGAAGCAGAATGCAACCCCGACTCATCAAGCGATAGACGGAACAGACGAGAAGAGGTCACGCCGGAACGCTATCAGAGCCCAAGGTAGAAACGGTCGCGGGTGCCGAGCGGAGAGTTAGGGCCTTATGTCGCCGATGACTAACAGTCATCGGGGACCGGCTTTGGCCCTTTAAGATTCATCCATTGGCGTAACAAACGGCGGAAGCGAGGGGGAAGGGGCATTTCTCAGGCTTCGTGTGAGCAGTTTGGTTCGTCGTGAAGCCAGAGAAACTCTCGATACCGAGGCCACGGCCCCAGACTTCGGCGCGGAGTTGATGAATGAGGTGTTGAGTGGAAGTACGGGGAGCTTTGGAAGTGGCGGCCCATTTCGGCTGCGGCAGTATTCCGTCGCCGGAATGGGCGAAGGCAAGCTGACCGGAAACCAGCAGCATGCCATACGCGGCGACCGCGAAGGCAGGAGCCGATTCGACCGATACTGGATTGCGCACCTGGGCCTGTCCCACCCCGAGAATCGTCTTTTCGTCTCGGAAGTTGACTTCGATGTCCCAGCGCTGGAAGTAAGCCTCGATAATCTCGCGAGGGTCCATGGCGGGGTCGGTACAAATCAGAAAGGCGGGATGGCGATAGAGCAACCTTGAACCCTTGCGCAGTCGATAGGCCAGTGGCGCGATGACGATTAACTGAAGAGTGTGGCATACTCCGGCGGTGCGCCACATGATGTTCTGGCTCCGTTTATAGCGGAGCGGGTGAGAGATGGCGGAATGCGTGAAGGTCATCTCTTCCCAGGGTGTGGAATCGTCCGTGCGAAGTGGCTCGGGAGTGGGCGCGAGAGCACCATAGCGCCGCCGTCGGCCACGCGGCTTGATGAGGTGCGGATCGGGCGTGAAGCACAGTTTGGCATCTTTGCGAATACGTCCGATACAGATGGTGTGAGCCGGAATCTTTTTCAGCACCGTGGCGTTGGTGGAGCCGCCGTCGAAGGCGAGTATCAGCGTCCGATCCCGGCCACCGGGATCGAGATCGAGCGAGTTACGGAGCTGGATCATCTGCTGAGTCGCGCGCAAACTGAGACGGGAGGAACTGGCGTCGAGGCGGTATTGAGTAACTTCCGCGGCGGTGGCTTGACGGCCCGGCTGGGGGGGAGTGGGGGTGTGGAGAAAAGCAATGGGTGCCAGACGGAACACGCCGTCCTGGCCCGGCATGGCGCCGGAGATCTGCAG
>JBAUOG010001146.1:0-2872 GCA_049579625.1 Bryobacteraceae bacterium | reverse complement strand
TTCCAGCTCCTTGCAGCACCAATCGCGAAGGTGTTGGGAGCGTTCAGCCTTAGGCGGTTCGCCGACAAAAATCGGTTTGCAGGTTTGCCGCAACCGTTCCAGGGCTCTTTTCAACTGCCCCGCGAGTTTGTAAATCTGGGCCTTCCACTCGGATGAACCGGGTGCGAGCGGCGTTTGGCCGTCCGCGCCCAGAAACGAGAGGCGTTGGGCGTCCCGGTAGAGCGCATCTAAGCCTTCCTCGTCGATAGGCCGGACTAGAATCGGGGCCAGACAGCTCTCGGGCGGAGCACCATTCGGACGCTGGGAAAAGAAATCGGTCCTCTCGCGGTAGCACCAGTTCGACGTGAGATAGCTGGGGGAGAGAATGGGGACCAGGATCGCGCTGTCCCGGGCTGCCGCCGCGAGTTCCGCGGGAAAGCTCTGGCCCAACTCCAGTTCTCGTTTGTCGAAATAGATCGATTCTTTTGGCGAGAACTTGCGTCCGACTAAGGCGCTTAACTCAGTTCCCAGTGCTGCTTGGAATTGCTCAACCCAAGCGTCGCTGTTGTTTTCGGTCGCATAACTGATGAACAGATCGAACCGGCAGCTGGGCACGAAAGCCATGGGACTAGAGACGTCAGTCTACCATGCCTGTGAACTTATCACCTGGAGTCAGAAATTCGCATTTATGGAAATGGAATGGTCTGCCCGATCCCATGTCGCGAGATTTTACAGTCCACTTACCGTGCGGACAGGTAGTATTTGTCCGCGCCGGCGGAACGTTCATTCCGGCATGGCTCCCGGTTCGAGTTCAATACGGATGTGAATGTTCCCAATCGGCCGGCCGGATGCTTCCGCCTTAATGTTCATGACCTCCCAGCCTTTCTTAGCAGGGCCCGTCTTCATTTCGAAGATGTAGTTGAATTCAATCTTGGGATCGACAGTAAAAGAAGCGGGAGGATGGCGAACGAAGCTCCAGCCTTCGGGCGGGTCAATGGATAGTGTCACTGGTAGCGATTCGGCAGTCGGATTGTGCACCACGATGGGAATCACGAACCGGCTCGAGGGTTTGGCCTGGATTTCAGGCGTGAGGAGCGCCGGTAAAGTCGTGAGGCCGTGAGCCGGCCAAAAGAACGAGTAGAATCGCCACGCTCCACCTAGTTCAACTGTTGGAGCGGTACGCTGAGGGGTCTTATAACCAGGGGCAGCTTGGTAGAGGATTCCGGTCGGCATCACACCTTCGAACAGAGCGCCCGTAGTAGACGATTTGACGTGTGATTTGCCGAAGACAAACAGGACCGGCGCCTCGAAAGCATGCAGGTCATTCTTTTCCAGGGCAGCCTTGGCCATCTGGCCGCTATCTCCTTGCGTCAGGTGGAAGGCGCACTCTAGGGCGGCGAGGCGCGCATAGGATGCTTTTCGCGATGCTGACATCTCTGTCGACGAATAAGCAGGACCCTTCCCTTTGATGCTCTCGGGGTGGGCTGTATCGCTGAAGAAGTAGAGTTTTTGGGGCTGCCAGGTCGTGAGTCCTTCCGTTAGGTTTCCAATGTCGAAGCGATTCCTGGGTGGGGCAAGTTGTTCGGCGAACGCGGTGGGGTCGCCCGCCATGTCGAAGGCTTCGGTAGCAATGACGCCGGCGGCTTGATGATCGCCGTGGTTCTCGCCGGCCACCCAAACCGGCAGCCAGGTCGCCACGACCGACGGCCGGGTGAGGCGCATGATGCGCACCAGCCTTCCGAGAGAATCACCATGATTCCACGTTTCGAGGGAATCGAGAACGCTCTGCCCCGGAGTGTCGAGTCCGTTTAAGAACCAGACGTTCGTGACACCAAAAAAAGCCAGGGCTTGGCGCGCCTCAATCTCGCGAATGGTTCCCAATGCGGCCGATTGTGCCAGGCCCTGGTCGTTGCCACCTTGATTGCCGCGGGTCCCAAAAACCACGGCTACACGTTTCTTCTCATCGGAGATGGCGCGCGCCAGATACGCGCCAATTTCCGTTTCATCGTCCGGATGCGCCACAACCAGCAGAAGATCTGATTTGAAGCGCTCGTCCGGCTTGGGATTGGAACTATCAGCAGCGCGAATTGCTGACGAAAGAAGCAGAAGGCCGATCAGCGAGCGCAGGAAGTTTTTCATTCTCGGCTAACAAGACTAGCATCACGCCTTCTGTCGAAAGTTCGCTTCGGACATCACCGCTTCCGCACTTCCAACAGCACCGGGCGTGCGACCGCGTTGACGGCGGGATCGTAGTACTCGTATGTCTTCGCCAGGAACGACCGGGCTCGAATCGGGTACTTGGCTCTCAGTCGATACTTCACGGACACGCTGCCGCCGCCGGGAATCGAGTCGAAGTATAGGATCGCTTGCGTTGCGGTTTGACTGAACTTCTCGAGCCGCCCGCCCGGCTTGTTTGCGGTCTGCTCCTCGATCTGCTGCAGGTCTTCGCTCAGTAGATCGAAACCCGGTGGAATGCCGAAATCGATCATGATCATATTGGCGGGCTTGGGCATCTTGTTCTTGACGGTAGCCGTAGCGGTGGCGATATCGTCTTGGAAAAGTGAGGTGCGATCGTAAGCGACGTCGATCGAGAGCGCTTCGTCGGATGGTGCTTCCGTCCACGGCAGGAAGTAGCGCCCCACCACCTGGTAGGCAAGGCTGCCCTTACCCTCGAAATGGACGCCGACCCGATTGTTGCCTGCTGAGCTGACGTTTCTCAACACGAACTGGTGGAAGATATCGTTATTGTCCGGCGTTAACGCCAGAGTTGCCGTCGGCACGCCGTTGAGCGTAATCTCAACCGTACCGCGCACGTCCGCGGCGCCCTTATCCGTCGAGAGCAGCAGTGCGCGCAAGGCCATGATGGTGGCCTGAGTGGTTCCCCAGGTACCGG
>JBAUOG010001145.1:0-7769 GCA_049579625.1 Bryobacteraceae bacterium | reverse complement strand
CTGCAGCAACGCGCCCGCCATTTTCTTCGACAACGCCCTTGGTGTTGCGCCGCCGCCTGTGTGAGTCAGCATCAGGTCGGTGTTATAGAACCAGAAACAGATATCCACGCAATGAAACGCCCGGATGCGCCTATCGAACAAAGGAGGCTGCCAGGTAAACCAATCGACGTACACCCCGGCCGGCTGTTTTGATTTCACATCCGCCAACGCCACCACGTTTTCCCGATTGCTGCTGACAAGCGACCAGATCTCCACCGGCTTGCGGCCCGGAAACGCCTTCACGTAAGACTCCACCACTTCCGGCGCTCTGTCTCCAAAGCCCGCGCCGAAGCCGGCTCGTGCCCTGACCTTTTCCACCACCTGCTCCAGCGTGATCGATTCCAGCGCGGCATCCGCCCAACTGTACGATTGCTCGTTTTGCACGGAACTAATAATCATCGGAACACTGGCAGCCGTTGGTGCTGCGGCCGGATAGTACGGATCCTGAGGCAGAATCTTGCCATCCACTACCGGGCTGAATCCGCGCCCCATTCCGGCACCGGGCCCGGCGCTCTTGGCCATGGCCTGCTGCGCGCGAGTGGCAATCGCATAGAAGTCCTTCCAAGGCATGGCCTGCAGCTTGGCGAGATCGTCCGGGCCCAGACCCGCTTCCTTCAATACCGCTGCACCGAGGCTCTCTGAATAAGTCTTGTTTCCGGACTTCAGCGACGCCCCACTCAGCACCACAGCTTTGTGGAACAGCCCTTTCGCGGAAGGCATGGCCGTCAGGATGCAGACCTTCGCGCCTCCGCCCGATTGCCCCATGATGGTGACGTTGCCCGGGTCGCCGCCGAAATTAGCGATGTTGTCCCGAACCCACTCCAGCGCCGCCACGATGTCCAGCATGCCGGCGTTTCCCGACGCGGCGAACGGTTCTCCGCCCACACCCGCCAGATTGCAATACCCCAGCGGACCGAGCCTGTGATTGATGGAGCAAAAAACCGCGTCGCCAAAGCGCGCGAAGTTCTCGCCGTTGTATCCATCCTGTTCCAATGCGTTGCCACTGGTAAATCCGCCGCCGTGGATCCAGAAAAGCACCGGCCTCTTCTTGCCGTCGTTGATGCCAGGCGTCAAGACGTTGATGCGCAGACAGTCCTCACTGACGTCGCCATAGTTCCAATGGTCGCGGAAGGAAGCGAACTTGTTTTCATATCGCTTATCCATATTCTGCGGCGCTGAATTGCCCCACCAGAGCGCGGGGTAAACATCAGCCCACGGCTTCGGTTTCTGCGGCGGCATGAACCGGTTTGCGCCCGACGTATCGGCCCCATAGGCCATCCCCAGGAAATAGTAAATGCCCCGGAGCTGGTATCCCCGGACCTTCCCGTATTCCGTCTGCGTGTGCGCGATGTTATCGCCGACAAACAGAACCTGCCCATCCCCGCCGTCCGCGGCATGGTTTTGCGATTCTGCAGCGAGTGTTGTGCTCAGTGCGATCCCCGCTGACCTCGTCCCGAGTGTCCGTACAAACTGGCGTCTGTTGCTTCTCATAGCCGTCCTACTGCCATGCAGTATATCCAGATCGCATCTTGCCGCCGGTGCGTGAGAGTGTCGCTCGCCAGGAAGGTCAATCGCCTTAAGCCCGCTCGTTTCTTGCCTTCCGACTGCGGCAAAACCGGTAAAACGGATACTGTCCCGGTTTCCCCTGGTTTGAGATTGACGCAACGTGGAAGATGGTCGCCGAGTTTATCGGAATCTCGTGGTCCAGGTCGGCCATTCCATCGCCACGCTTGTAAACGATCTGGCCATCCCTGACCACGGAAAGCGCGCAGCCGGGAGAGAGCGTTGAGTCCCACTTCGCAAAGACTTTGTCGACCCGCACATGCAGGTCGCGCAGAGCGGCGTTCTTGTCCGCCGTAGCGGTGCCTTGCGCGGTAGCCGAGCCGATTGCAAGGAATAGAAAAATGGCGGCTCGCATCATCGTCATTTTTTCGAAACTCATGTGAGACAGAGGATACACCAGAGAGGCTTCTGCTAAACGCTTTCGCGGATGACGCACACCGGGGATCGGGCTGGAAGGAGGGCGGCCAACCTTTCCGGCTTTTATCGCCGCAGACCCCGCCCCGGAAACACCTCTTGTATGGCACTCTCCTTCACTACCAACACACCGTTCACCAGAACATAAGGGATGCCGGTGGAGTATTGCGCCGGTTTTTCGAAAGTCGCCTGGTCTATGACGCGCGCGGGGTCAAAGATGGTCACGTCGGCATCGGCGCCAACGGCCAGGCGGCCCTTTTGCGGCAATCCAGCACGCTGCGCGGGCAGAATCGTCATTTTGCGTAACGCTTCCATCAGGGTCAGGACGCGCTCGTCGCGAGCGTAATGGCCGAGGACACGAGCGTAAGTGCCGGCGCCGCGGGGGTGACCCTTGCCGTTCTCCAGGACGCCGTCGCTTGCAATCATCACCTGGGGATCGGCTATGGCAGCGCGCACCACCTCTTCCGGAATGCTGTGGATAACAACCATACCGCCCCGTTTTCGATAAATGGCAAACGTTTCGGCGGTCAGGCGCTCACCCGTGGCCACCCACTGCAGATCCTGGTAAGTGATGCCGCCTTGATGAGCCTGCCAGCCTTCGGCGAAGATCGCTGAACCGAGATCCGTCATACCCGCCGTGTAAGGATAGGCTTCCGTGGTGACGTCGAGGCCGCGTTTCTTGACGTCGCGAATCATGCTGAGCAGCAACGGAGCTTGGCGCAAGCCCATGCTGGTGATATGGACAATGTGAAGTGAGGCGCCTGAGATGGCAGCGTCGGCGATGACCTCCTGAACAGCATCCACGACGCCTGGTTCAACCGGCCCGCCATTACGGACGTGGACATAGCAGACCGCCTTGTGCGCCGCAGCCAGACGGAACAGATCGAGAACTTCTTCTCGGGTTGCGAACGGCGTGTAGGCAAGTCCGAAACCCACGCCAAGAGCGCCCTGGTTCAAGCCTTCTTCGAGGTGCTGCCGAATAGAGCCGGCCTCGTCGGCCGTCGCCAAGCGATTGACGGCGGCATCATGGGGAAGCAGCATAGTGCTCGAGTCATGCATCACGGCCATGCGCGCCGGAATGTGCCCAACCGTCGCGCCGTAGTTGATCAGCGATTTCCCCTCGCGTGCCGCGTACCAGGGCAGGACGGGCCACACGCCGACCTCCATTTCCAGGGCGGTGGTGACGCCGTCACGGGCCTTAAAGGCGTAGTTTTCCGGAGTCTGGCCGTGTGAGTGGAGGTCGATAAAGCCAGGCGAGACGACCAGGCCGCGAGCGTTGATGGTCTGCTTTCCGGAAATGCCGGCCGTCGTGAGAATGGCGATTTTGCCGTTGCGAATTCCTACGTTACGAACCCCGTCAAAATTCGACCCGGGATCCATCACGCGACCGCCGAGGATGACGACGTCGTATGTCTCGGCTGCGGGCGGTTTCGGCGGGGCGGTAGACGGTTGGTTCGCGAAGGCAGCCAACCCGATCAGGGCGAACAACACGCTCATGTCCCGGTATTGTAGCCAATCGTCGAGCCCTTCTACGCGGTAGGCAGGTCGCCCGGCGGTAGACTTTCATCATGGAGACTGAGCTGAAGCTCGACTTCGCTCACACCGCTGTCCTCGCGATGGACTGCCAAGCCGGAATCGTGTCGATTTATGCGAAGCCTAAAGAGGAGTTCGTCGCGAGGGCGTCAAGCGTTCTGCGAACTGCGCGAACGACCGGGATGCCGGTTGTCCTGGTTCAAGTCGGATTCCGGCCGGGCTTGCCGGAGGTGAATGATCGAAACAAGTTCTTCGTGGCGATCAAGTCGTCTGTGCAACACCAAAGCCTGTTTCAGGGCGATGCAGGTGCGATACACCCTGACCTCGGGCCCGAGCCCGGTGATATCGTCGTCGTGAAACATCGCGTGAGCGCGTTTGCTGGAACGGACCTTGAGTTGGTACTCCGTGCGAAGCAAATAGACACGATCGTACTGTTCGGCATCTCGACAAGCGGCGTCGTGTTGTCGACGCTACTCGAAGCGAGCGATGCCGACTACCGGGTTGTCGTCGTCGCCGACTGCTGCGCCGACCTGGACGCTGAGCTTCATGGAGCACTACTCACACGGCTGTTCCCTAAGCACGCGGACGTAGTGACAGCGGGTGACTTTGTGAAGGCACTGGGGCCCACCTAAGTACTCACGTTCAGAAGTTCGATCACGTGTCGCCATACCGCTTGCTCACGCGCGCGGCTCGGAAAGGAGCTGTGACCTTGAAGGGAGCGGTTGACAACCGGATCTAACTCCTCCAGAACCTTCCCTGCGCCGCGGGCGGAGTCGATTCCGTAAGCCAGTGCGTACCCCGGGCACGATGACTCGCAGCCGTTCGCGGCTTGGCGCACGCCGGTCAAGCTTCTTTACGGCAGTCTGGTTCAGAGTGGCCGTGATTTCTGGGTGTCCCACTTGCTGACAGGTAGAGAGTCTTCAGGACGAGGTCTCGCTCAGCATCGTGAGTACCTCTTGCAGCCGTACCCCAAGTTTCTCATCCGCGCTTCGAATTTCCTTAACGAGCCCCTGAACTACGACCCGGAAAGCGCGGGAGAGTTCATCGGCATCGAGTCGCCGGACAAATGAGTCCAGGAATTGCTCAGTCACTGCGCTCGGCAGCAGGTCAATGCCCCTTCCGTGGCCCCCAGAAAGGCCATAGCGTATGCAAGCAAGTGCTAGCGCGTAGTCCCGCACACCGCTGATCATGTACTCCGCTTGCCATAACCTTCGTCGGGCAATGCAGCTTCGCGCGTGGAGGGCATAGAGCCAGGCCATTCCGATGATGGCTCCAGCCTGAGGTCGCAAAGAGTGGCAGGGTTCGTTCGCCCTTCCAAACACAAGTCGGAACGTCGGCGCCAAGGCGCGAAACTCCGTTTCCACAACGAACGCCAGATCGACCTGGAGGGTATTGGGAAGAAGGAACACGCGGTACGTCCACGCGCCAGACAGCACGTCAACATGGTGCAAGGCGAGATGCGTGCCATACATTTGCGCCGTCCAATCAGACAGAACGGCTGAGAGATTCGCCGCGACGCTGACACCAAAGGCGAGATCAATGTCCGACCATTGATCTTCGTGTGAATCGGCTGCGGAGCCGGTGACGGCGGCACCAGTGATCCGTTCATCCTTGGCGGCGTTTTCCAGTAGACCGGCGCGCAGGCAATCCCGCTCTTCAGCTGTGAACATAGGTGGGTCGGTCTGGCTAGACTTCCTCAGCGTCGATACTGGCCTGCCCGCCGGTCACTCCTCCAAGTTCTCCCTGAACGCTATAGCTGCGGGGCGTCCACTTCCATTCCGTATGGCCGGCAACTTCCTTGAGATCCAGGGCTTGATTCACCGTCGCGCCCCATTCTTTCGGGCTTACGTTCCTGGCGTGCCGTGAGAAAAGCCAGTGATGTCCTTCGAGATCCTCGACTCCGTACTGCCGTTCGCCGTACTCGGTCTCGTGCAGTTCCTCCACAATCCTGCCGCCGGCCGACCTCGTTCTTTCGTAGTGCCTATCAACATCTTCGACAAATATGGTGAGGCTCTGCGTGCCACACCCGGCCTGCGCTGGACTGGCGATCCCTGGTCGCGAGGAATTGAGCATGATCCAGGCATCGCCGAGATGCATTTGCGCGCCTTGGACACTCCCGTTCGATTCGCCGTAACGGAAGTGCTCGACAAAGCCGAATGTTTTCGTCAGCCAAACCAGCGCGTCGGCAACACTCTGGTAGGTGATATGCGGCAGTATGGTATCCGCCGGCACGGACTGATTCTTCAACATATTCAAGCTATACAACACGAACACCCTGCCGGCGGGACGTGTCGTTTGCGTCCGTTCACCCGCCGATGAGACGGCGCTCCCCTTCAAAAATGATTTTTCTTCGTGTAAGGAAATCGCGTGAGTGGAGACTACCTTATCAGAAACGTAAACTGATGGTCAGCGAAGCCATAGCGGAATGGACGGAGGTCATGGCGGAAAGCCAACGCCAAACGTTTCTACGGCTGATGGAGCGATACGAGCTGCCCTTACGGCGGTTGGCTGGGGCTTACCTGCTGAAACCGGCTGACCGCGAGGATCTGGTACAGGAAATCGCGCTCGCTCTGTGGCAAGCCATCCCAGGATTCCGCAGTGGCGCGAGCGAACGAACCTGGCTGTACCGCATCGCTCATAACGTAGCGATTTCGTCGTCAGCCAAGCTTCGACGGACCTCGCACCGGGAGGGCCAAGTGCCCGAGTTATTCGATCCGCCGTCGTCGAGATCAGACGCGGAAGCGGACGTATTGGCGGATGAAAGGCATCGATTGCTGATCGAATGCATCCGAGGCCTTCAGCAGGTAGACCGTCAGATCATCCTTCTCCATCTGGAGAGCTTGAGTTACTCGGAGATCAAAGAGGTCACGGGGCTGTCGGAAACTGCCATTGCAGCTCGCCTGACGAGAATCCGTGGAAAGTTGAGAGAGGAAATCCGGAGCAAGGAGGTTGGCAGCATATGAACGGCGAAGACGAATTGCAGAAGCTCTGGAAGAGCCAGCCTCCGTGCGGCAGTGTGAAAGGAAATGACATGCTTGAGATCGTTGAGAAGAAAATGCAGAAGTTCGATCGCATGATCGCCATAAGAAATCGAGTGGAGTGCATCGCGGCTGCAGCAGTGGCCATCTTCTTCACGTGGACGGCGTTTCACGCGCCCAATATCGTAATGAAGGCAGGCTGCTTGGTAGTCGCAGGAGGCGGCGTGTGGATCATTTACTACATGCTCCGACACGGAACTGTGAAAGCGACCGTCGACCCGAGTGAGAACCTTGCCAACTATACGCAGGCGCTGGTGGGGCGGTACGACCACCAGATCCGTCTGCTGAAATCGGTTAAGTACTGGTATCTGCTACCAATTTACATTGGACTGCTAATCATGAACCTAGGCATCGCTATGCAAACGGCACGGGCCGGGTTGCCAGTCTGGGTGGATCTTATCGCGCCTGCAGTCTGCACTATAGTCTTCGGTGTCATCTGGTGGCTGAATGAAGTGCCTGCCGTAAGACGCCTCCGAAGCGAGCGCGCCCAACTGCTTTCGATCACGAACGAGTATGAAGTAAGTACGGGGGAGAAATGAAACAACACATACGGATCTCGATGATCGCGATCCTGGCAGCCATGATGCCTTGGGGACAGGCTTTCGGACGCGGCGCTGAGCAGGGCTCAACCAAGGGCATTGTGGGCGACTGGCAAGGCACGCTGAAGGCCGGCGGCACGGAACTGCGATTGGTGTTGCATGTAAACGAGGGCGACGGAGGCCAGTTAAGAGCGACCCTAGACAGCATTGATCAGCCAGGTGCTAACGGCATACCCGTGACATCGATATCTCTGAAGGACTCGAAGCTGAACCTCACTGTGGGTGCTGTGCATGGAACTTACGAAGGCAAGGTGAGCGCGGATGCCACGATGATCGAAGGCACTTGGAACCAAGGCCAGCCGCTCCAGCTCGACTTCAAACGCGGTGCCGTGGGTGCAACAGCCGAACGCAGAAAGGCAAAGCCATCGGACATCGATGGCGCCTGGCAGGGAATGCTGGATGCCGGCGCCACGAAGATTCGGATCGTATTCCACATCACGAATATGGAAGACGGCCTGATGGCAACCATGGATAGCCCCGACCAGAGCGTGAATGGAATACCTGTGACCACGGTGACCCGCAATGGCTCCACGCTGGTTATGGAGCTAAAGCAGGCTGGCGCGAAGTTCGAGGGGAAGATCAG
>JBAUOG010001144.1:0-14664 GCA_049579625.1 Bryobacteraceae bacterium | reverse complement strand
GCTGACGAGTCTGTGTGAAAACTCCGCGACACAGTGACGAGTCGACTGTACTGCATCTTGGAACAGGCTCGCTCTGTCCACGCGGCGATTGTGCTCGGGTTGACAACAGTGGATTTCCTTATCGCCTTAGGACAGAGGTGCCTGCCCCAGTCGGCCTTGTCGCGTATCCGCTTGCTGACGCGCGCGGTTCTGTGCTGAATTTTTCACACAAACACTGACGCTCGCGGTTCTGTGCTGGGACCGGAAACTCGTGTCTTTCATCCGGTTTGGTGGCCCGCCGGGCCATGGCGGACTCCCTGACGGTCGCGGCTCAGTTTGCCGCAAACATCGGCATGTCCGCTTGCAGACGCGCGCGGTTGCTCTGAAAACACCCAGAAGTTAGCGCGTCCCCTGGCTATTTGTCAGGCGGGGTAATCTCGCTGACTGGAACGTCCCAGTGGGCCAACAGGATCTCAAATCGCCGCTGCTCTTCGCGTTTGTAAGTATCCTGGTCTGGCCAGAGCTGCTTAATGACGGACGCCTCGGAGGGGTTAGATGTAGTGGCCAGCGTTGAGTTCTTAAATCGAATTGTGACCCGGTAATCCCACCTTGCGTCCTCGGGCAGGTGGTTGGCCGGCGTCTCGATCTTCACCGATAACATGCGACCGCTCTCAACCATCTTCTTGAGCAGCGGATAGTGGTTCTTCAGGAACAGCTGCAGAAACTCCTGCTGATGACCCCACTGCACTTTGTAGTAGTACTCCATCACATAGGGTTGATCGGCGCCGCCTTGCGGCGGAGCGCCCTGACCAAGCATAGGCAGCGCCGAAGCTGCCAGTAGAAGTGCGATCAAGATCTTGCTCATTTGAGGCTCCCTCAGAGTATGAGTTGTCCTGAGCGATGATAACCGATCGAGACGGAATGCACCAAACCAGACAGGCCTGGGACGCTGCTGAAGAAAGGCAAAACCCGCTCCCTGACGGTCACGGCTCCGAAGCGTTTGTGTTCGCCTGCAACGAGTTGCGGAGTTCCGATGGCGACGGTTCCGCGGGGACCGGCCTATTTCATCAACGTCCTAGACTAGTCTGTGCGACGCTACGGGTTCGGGCCCTCGCCCAGATACTTCCGGAAGTACTCGACGAGCCGGCCATACGCATAGCGGGTCTGGGCGAGCCCCTCCGTGTCCCAGCCGTGAGGTGCGTTCGGCAAGACCACCAGCTGAATGTTCTTACCTTGTAGGATGAGGCGCTGCTCGAGCGTGACCGAGTCCTTGAAAAGCACAACCTCATCGCGCATGCCGTGGATGATCATCAGGTGATCCTGAAGGGCGCCGGACTTGAGGAAGGCCGATGATTTCGCGTACTGCTGCATGTGGTCCTGTGGGGCCATCATGGTGCGCATCTCGCCGGTCAGCGCGTGGAAGAGGCTGGTGGCAGGCGCCCCGGCGACGCCCGCCTGGTAAACGCCGGGCTTGGTGAACAAGGACATCGCCGTGAGCAGCCCGCCATAGCTGCTGCCCCAGATGCCGACGCGATGTTCGTCGACGAATCCTTGGGCCACTAGATACTTTACGCCGCTGTGGAGGTCTTCCACATCAACGCCACCATAGTCCTGACCGATACGCTGCCGGAAGACTTTCCCGTAACCGGAACTGCCGCTGATATCGACGTTCAGGATCACGTATCCCTGTTGAGCCAGGTATTGATCGAGCCCCCAGGTGGGATGAGCAGTACGGCCTCCCCACTGGTTGTGAACCGAGTTGCTGTAGACCGAGCCCAGGATGGCCGGATACTTCTTGGTTGGATCGAAGTTCGGCGGCAGTGTCAGGCGCGCGTGCAGGAGCGTGCCGTCATTCACGTTGGGAAACGTGACGTAACGCGGCACGACCCAGTGGTACTGCGAAAATTCCGGCAGCGGCGAATGAGTGACCTTCTGCGCGGAGCCCTCTGCTGAAGCCGTGTTCGGCGCTACGCGCTGTAGATAGAGATCGGGCGGCGTGCTGTCGCTGGAGAAGATATCCGCGATGAACTGCCCATCGGGAGACGGCACCGGCGCGTGGGTGCCGGCCTGGTTTGTGATGCGCTGCGGTTCGCCACCTTCGAGCGGGATACGGAAAAGCTGGCGCTCCTCCAGCTTGCCTTGATTGGTGACGATAAAGAGCGCGTTCGCAGCTGGTGATATGGATGCCGAGAAGACCGCCCAATTGCCGGCGCTGATGCGCTTCGTCTCGCCATCTGGCTCACCATGTGTGAGGGGCTGGTAGTAGACGTGGTAGTCGTTGTCGCGGTCGGAGATGAAGTAGATGCCGCGGCCGTCTGGGGCCCAATCCGACCACCATTCGGCAGTCACATTCTTTGGGTCCTGCTCACGGACGAGCAGCGTCGCGCGCCCGGTTTCAGGGTTGACCAGCAATAGCCGCCGGTCCTTAATATAGAGATCGCTCTTGTCGACCAGCAGAGACTGACTGTCGGGCGACCAGGCAATGCCGAAGATGAGGTCGAGCGGATCGCCGCCAAGGTCGGCCCACCGAACATTGGCGTCGGGGCCACCATCTGCGGAGATGATTCCCAACCGTCGCCCTGGCGACGGCTCTCCCGGGAAAGGCCGCTTGACAGAAACCAGCTTGGTTTCTTCGCCAAGATAATCAGGGATGCCGCGCACCGGAACCTGGCTGGCGTCGGTCTCCACGAACGTAAGACGCTTGCCGTCGCCGGACCAATGAAACTCCGTGACACTCACATCTTTTCGGCCGGGTGAGTAGACCTTGGTCGCGGCGGGCTTATCGCCGTCGAGATTGGCTACCCATAGATCGCCGCCGGAAATGTAGCCAATCCGATTGCTCTGCAATGGGCAAGCTGCTTGTTGCTGCTTTTCCGTGGAATCGACTAGGCGCTCCGGAGGATGGCCGGGCAGCACCCAATACAGAAGCCCGTGAAAGTTGAAGATGAGACGCTTTCCATCCGGCGCCCAGATAACGCTGGAGACGCCGTGATCGGTTTCGGCGCGGGCCACTTGCTCCAACTTCGCGATGTCCGTGCCAGGATCGGTCGGGCTGTCGGGGCGGGGCATCGATGTGATGGGGACGGGCTTGGGTGTCGTGACGCCGGTGATCCATACGTCGTAGAAATTCGTGCCTTCGTCGTTCCAAAGGAAGGCCAGCTGCCGGCTGTCAGGAGACCACTGCGGGTCTTGCGGCTTGGTCCCGATGAGCCACGGAAGGCTATAGAGGCGCTCAATGGTCAGCTTCTTCGCGGGGCGATCGGTCGAGTCTTGGGCCGAAGCGCCCGGCGTGATGGCGACGAACCAGAGAGCCAGAAAACTGGACAAACAGACGAATTGCTTCAAAAGTCTTACAGCACGGCCCATGTGATGACTATACCGGCGCTCTATTCACCCTGACTCACTCCTCCCGCAGGAGCTTAGATGGATCTATCGCAAGCGCTCGGCGGGCTGGAATGGCGGACGCTGCAAGGCCTATTAGCGCCATCGTCAGCACGGCGCCGCCCAGCACCACTGGATCGCCCGGATTTGCTTGATAGACAATCTGCCCAAGCAGGCGGCTCGCGGAGATTCCCGCCAGCAGACCCAGCACCGATCCCACGCCGAGCAACACAATGGGACGCCCTAGCGCCGCGGTCATCACTTGCGTTTGGCGCGCACCCAATGCCACACGAATGCCCAACTCTTTCATTCGACGGCTTACGCTGGACGCGGCCATTCCGAAGATGCCCGTCACCGCTAGCATCGCCGCCAGGAGGCCCATGACTCCCAGTGCCACGGTCGCCGCCCGGGCCGGCAACAGCTCAGATTCTAACGAATCGGGCCAGCTCTGCAGGGTTATTGGCACATTCGGCATAATGCCGCTTATAGTGCGTTGGAGTGCCGCCGCCATCTCGCTGGGCGGCCGCCAGGATCGAACAAGCAAAGCAGTTTCGCCCTGACCGGCTTGCGACAACGACAGATACGCGGCAGGCTGCGGCGACTCTTGGAGGTCGTGATACTTGCCGTCCTCCACAACGCCGACCACCTCCGTCAGGTTGCCCGACACAACAAAGTGCTGCCCGATCGCCGGCATTTCGGCCCACATCTTGCGCGCGAATGTTTCGTTCACGATGGCGACGTGGGGCGTCTTTGCGGTGTCATGCCATGAGACATCCCGACCGGCCAGCAGCCGGGTGCCGGCAGCTTCCAGGTATCCCGGCGACATCTGGAACACGTACGGCGCCAGCACAGAATTCTTCACCTTGAACTCTGTCGTTCCAGGGCGGAAGACCGGAGTTCCGCGTATGCCGCCTGTCATCGGCGTGCGGTTCACTGTACCGACCGCTGTCACACCGGGGATGCTCCGCATGGCCTCAATGATGGCTTTCTCTTTCGCGGCCACCACGTCGTCTGCCTCTCCCTCGGGGCTCAGGTCTAAACCGGCCAGCATCGCGCCCTGGGGCTGGATGCCGAGCGGAGCATGGAGTGCGCGCACCATGCCGCGCACCGCCACCAGCGAGGCCGTTACAAGCAGCGTGCAGATTGCAATTTGTGCGCCTAACAACAAGTCACGGAGGGCAAACCGACGCGGGTGCACTGCCTCCGCCGGGCCGCTCTTCATCATCTGCAACGGATTGCTCTGCCAAGCCTGCCGCGCCGGAAGCATTCCGAATAACAGCGCGCTTCCCAGTGTCAGTGCCAGGCCAGCCAGGTACACGCGCGCGTCCAAGCTTGCGGCCAGGTGCGCTTCTGCTGCCGGCTGCCAGCGGTTCAGAAGACCTAATAGCAGATCCGCACCCACCATACCCGCTGCTCCGCCCATTAGCGATACCATCACCGCTTCGGTCAGCAGTTGCCTCACCAGCCGGCGCGGGCTCGATCCCAGGGCCACTCGGAGCGCCAGTTCCCGGCTGCGATCAGCCGCACGCGCCGCAAACAGACTTGTCAGGTTCGCGCATGCCGCCGCCAACACCAGCAGCGCCAGCACGGTCACGCTGTAAAGAAATCCGCGAATGACGTCGCCATCGTCCCCGTAGAGTCCTGGATGGACCAGCCGCAGCGGCTGTCCGTCGTCAGTTTCCGGATACTCCCTCGCCAGCTGCGCCGCAATCGCATTCAGATTATCCGTCGCCTGCTCCGGCGTTACGCCCGGCTTAAGGCGGCCAATCACCGTCACGACTATGGACGTCCTGCTATGCAGGAAGTCCCGCCCCTCCACCTGTTGCTCGTTGACCATTGGCATCCAGTAGTCCGGCCACACAAACCGCTCCGTGCCGTGGAACGGCGCCGGCGCCACGCCGACCACCGTGAACGGATGCTTGTCGAGTTCCACGGTCGTCCCAACGACGCCCCGATCGGTTTGAAACGCGCTTCTCCACAGACCATCGCTCAACACCACGTACGGTGCTGAATCCGGACCGTGCTCGTCCGCCGCGTGAAAGAATCGACCAACCTCCGGCTGTACACCCAGCAGATCGAAATAATTGCCCGTGACTTCATCGCCGGAGACCTTGGTTACCGCATTCCGCCAGCTCAGTGCCGCATGAGAATAACCATAAACTCCAGCCATCCCGCTGAAGGTGGCGTTTCGTTGCCGAAAATCTTCAAATGCGGGATACGACGAAGTCAGTAGCCTTCCGCTCATCCAAGCCTTGTGCCGAATCTGATACAGGCTCTGTGGGTCGCTCACATCCAGCGGATGCAGCAGGATAGCATTCAGCACTCCGAAGACAACGACGTTTGCCCCAATCCCCAGCATCAGAGTGACTAACGCTACGACTGTGAATGCGTGAGATTTCCGAAGCGTGCGTAGCGCATAGCGAACATCCAGCAGCACGTTCTCCACGAATGGCAGGCCTCCTTCGGCGAGCGCCAGGGAGCTGGATGGACCGAGGAATCGCTTCAAAAGGTCTTTCAAGCCATCCTCGCTCTCTGGTTAATCATCACTACGACCCATGTGACGACTATAGCGGCGCAGCGGTGGGCCCGACGTATCCTTCTGTATTTGGACAGTGCCGTAAACTAAGGAGCGTATCCGCTACCCTGTGACTCTTTCACCGCTGCGAGTCAGAGTCTGTTCAATCCGGCATTTCGCCGGAGGCGCCGCTTGCTGACGCGCGCGGTTCAGTGCTGAAGGGCAGCGCCGCATCGCTCGCAAGACAATGAAGGTAGAAGCGCATGCACAACCTCTGGACACTGGGAGGTCTCTCGCTCCCAGACCTGGTACGTCGAACAGCTCGTGAATCCTGGCAGGATGCCGTTTTTGGTCAAGGCGGGCGAATGGCTTTCTACCACTTCCTGGCGATATTCCCATCCCTCCTGGTTTTTGTCGCCGTCAGCACCCGGGTACCTTACCTCGGCGATCACATGAAGAATGCGCTACGCGATCTGTCTGCTGAGGTATTGCCGGGGCAGGTCTCGCAGCTCTTTCAGAAGATGATGGACGAACTCAACGATCACACACTGTCGGGCCTGCGACTCATCTCCGCTTGTGCGGGAGCGTCATGGGCGGCTCTGAACGGTACTTGGGCCATGATCTACGGACTGAACAGGGCTTACGAAGTGGACGAGCATCGCACGTGGTGGGAATTATCGATCACCATTGCCGGCTTGACGCTATCTTTGGCAGTCACCGGTTCTGTAGCGGTGTTCATCATTTTCTGCGGTTCGCACCTCCAGGCCGGTCCCCATCTAAACGCGACGGCCCTGCGGGTTTTGGAATGGCTGGTTCTAACCGTATCCCTGGGCCTCTCGTTTTCGCTGTTATATCGCTTCGCGCCGAATCTCCGCGATCCTGAATGGCGCTGGAGCACACCTGGCGCGCTGTGTGCTCTTTGCTTATGGATAGGCGCTACGCTGGTCGCTCGCTTCTATTTCGATCACGTGAACAACTATGTGAGCAGCTATGGTCACCTGAACGGCGTTGCCATGCTGTTGTTGTGGCTGTATGTCACGAACGGAGCGATTCTGATCGGCGGCGAAATGAACTCTGAAATCGAGAAGGCCGTAGAAGAGGGCCGCAACTCGGCCGACCGTAGCAGGCCCACCTAGCACCGCTCAGGATCCAGCCAGGTCCAATGGCTTTCTGGCATGCGCTTCGGAGGCATGCCTGGTATAGACTCGACGTGGGGGTCCTCGGCTGGTCTCCCGTTGCTCCTTCGGGGAACCGGATCAAGCCTCTGGATCGAAAATGCGCGATAAAACGCTTTGTCGCTTCGCAGCGGTTTACATGATGTGCTGTGGCGCATGGGCCGGGGCGGCGCAGACCGCTCCTCCAAAGGTTCTGCCGCCGGCCAGCAAGGCTGGTCCTTTCGAGCGGCCGACACCGGAAGAACAAGCGAAGCTGCTGGACGAGATGCGCCTGTACACCATCGTCTACACGAAAAGGCTTCCCGATTTTATTTGTCTGGAGCAGACCTTCCGCTACGTTGATACTACAGGCATGAATGCGTGGAGGCTGGTGGATGTACTCACGGCCCGGCTCAGCTATTTCGATCAGAAGGAAGACTATAAGCTGGTTTCGCAAAACGGACATGCCGTTTCCGACGTGGCCTATTCCTCGATGAATGGGGCCTTTTCGACGGGCGACTTCGGCACCCACATGCGCGAACTCTTCGACCCGGATAATCACGCGGCCTTTGTGTGGAAAAGATGGACAACGCTGCGTGGCCGCTTGACACAGGTCTTTACTTACAAGGTCCCGCTGGAGTATTCCGACTACACCATCGAGTACCGGGGCGAGCAAACCCAGCAAAAAGGCGGCGTGCAGCGAGTCAAGGTTGGCTATCGCGGATCGGTCTACGTCGACAACGATCTGCACACCATTGTACGGATCGTGCGGGAACCCCTGAATATTCCAGCTTCGTTTCCCATCAAACAGGCGCAGGACACTGTGGACTACGATTTCATCAAGATCGGCGACAACCAATATTTTCTGCCGCTTGTCGCGAACCTCGAAATGCGCAGCCGCAACGAGATCACGAGAAACGTGAAGGAGTTCCGACTCTACCAGAAGTTCTCGTCAGAAGCGGAGATTAAGTTCGACGGCAAGGAACTACCTCCACTACCTGAGGATAAGACCAAGGAACAGGCCCCTCAGCCGAAGTGAAAAACTCGGCTGTGGGGCATGATGTACTCCCGCGGCGGGTTGGTTAACCCGCCCGCACGACCCTCCTTTTCCTGATAATCTTCGTAATCGGAACCCGCCCATGCGCAACATCATAAAACTGACTCTCCTGGTTTGCTTAGCCGCACTGCTCACGCCTGCTCAGCAGACGAAGAAAGAAGTTACACGTCCGGCGAATCCCGCCGAAGACGCCAGGCCGAACAACAATGCGGTCCCTGACGTTTACGCCATCTCCGGTCAGTTCGAGCGCGTAGTTATCCTCCGCTTCAAATACAACACAGACTTGCTTGCCGGGCTCCAGTTGATGGTGAAGGAACAGCAAATCAAGAATGCGGTGGTCCTGGCCGGCATGGGTTCGGTGCGAAACTATCAGGTCCATGCTGTGAAAAGCCGCAACTTTCCGTCTACCGATCTATTCGTGCGTAACCCAACCGAACCGGCTGACATTATCGGAATGAACGGGTACATCCTCAACGGGCGTGTGCATGCCCATATCACGTTATCAACCGGCGATCGTGCCTTCGGCGGTCACCTGGAGCCCAACACAAACGTGTTCACATTTGCGCTCGTAACCTTGGGCGTTCTGGCCGGCGATGCCGATTTCCGGCGGCTCGATGATCAGACCTTCCGTTGACCCCAATTGTGAATTCGTACCCAGACAAGTGGATTCTCGTTGTTCTTGGCTGAATACTTCGGCGTGTATCCGCTTGCTGACGCGCGTGGTTGCTCTGAAAACAGGTGTTGTTGATCTGGGGACAGGCTCGCTGTGTCCACGCGGCGAGGGGCTTCGGTGACGCGATACGGAGATGTGTGCGCGCCTTGGGACACAGGTGCCTGTCCCCGGTCGGCATCCGTTTTCATCATTGCGGGTGTGTGCACTCCGGCGCTCATGCGGGGATCTGTGCTGGAAATGAGGGAGGGGGCCGCAATCCGCGGGCCCGCTTCAGAGCTACGTAGAGTTGAAAAAACTAGAATAGAGGCGTGGACTATCAACAACTCGGCAACACTGGTGTCTTTGTTTCACGCCTCTGTCTGGGGGCGATGACGTTTGGCGGAGCGGGGGGCATCTTCGAAGTCATCGGCGGCCTGCCGCAGCATGACGTAGATGTGCTGGTGGGAAACTCGCTCGATGCGGGAGTGAACTTCTTCGATACGGCGAATGTGTACTCGGCGGGCGAATCGGAAACGATGCTCGGCAAGTCTCTGGGAGTTCGGCGCAAAGATGTGGTTATCGCAACCAAGGTCTTCGGGCGCATGGGAAGCGGCGCAAACCAGGTTGGGCTGTCGCGTCTCCACATCATGCAGGAAGTGGAAGCGAGCCTCGAGCGTCTGAACACCGATTACATCGATCTGTACCAGATACACGGTTTTGATTCGCTAACACCTTTAGAGGAAACGCTTAGCGCGCTAACGGACCTCGTGCGGCATGGCAAGGTTCGCTACATCGGATGCTCGAACCTGGCGGCGTGGCAGATTATGAAGTCCTTCGGGATCTCGGCGGCTCGCCACCTTGAGAAGTTTGTGACGCTGCAGGCCTATTACTCGCTGGCCGGGCGCGAACTGGAGCGCGAGATTGTGCCGATGCTGCTGGACCAGAAGATGGGGCTGCTGGTGTGGAGTCCGCTAGCGGGCGGCTTCCTGTCGGGCAAGTTCACGCGAGGCGGCGCCGAAGACGCTTCGGCTCGGCGCAGCAAATTCACGTTCCCACCGGTTGATTTAGAAAAAGGCTACGACATGGTGGAGGCGATGCAGACCATCGCCCAGGGGCGGAACGGCACGGTGGCACAGGTGGCCCTGGCGTGGCTGTTGCATCAGCCCGCCGTGACAAGCGTCATTATCGGCGCGAGAAACGCAAGACAGTTGAAGGACAATCTGGGCTCGGTGGATTTGAAGCTGGATGAGCAGGAGTTGGCCCGACTGGACAAGGTCAGCCAACTTGCGCCGGAGTATCCGGGATGGATGCTGGCTGGCCAAGGATCCGACCGGCGACCGGGGCAGGTCAGGGATTGGTCGAAGTTCGTGCAGGTGAAGAAGTAAGCGGCCTCACTTCTTGAGATGTTCGAGGAGCCGGTCGATGCCGGCTTGCGCCACAGCACGATCCTCGTCGGGAGACCCGGAACTGCAGCCCACGCCTCCGGCGATGATCCCATCTATAAAGATAGGCAGCCCACCGCCGAAGATGGTGAAGCGACCCTGGTTTGAAGCGTGGATGCCAAAGGCAGGACCCCCTGCGCCGGCAGAGACGGCGTATTCGTGAGTTGCCTTGCGGGCACAAGCAGCAGTGAACGCTTTGTTGATGGCTACATCAATACTGGTCACGCGAGCCTTGTCCATGCGAATAAAGGCCAACAGATGGCCGCCGTCATCGACCACGGCTACGTCCATGTCGATTCCGATCTCACCGGCTTTGGCCTCGCTCCCGGCGAGAATCACGCGGGCGTCGTCCAAAGACAGTTTGGGCGCCAAATACATGCGTCGCACCTCCGTTTCTGAGGATACGCTAAAACCAGCGTTTTCAATGAGTACCAGAGTCCCCGTCTTTTTGTTATTGACAGGGTCCCGCATGGGCGTACAATGAAATCAGAATTGCTGCAATGCAGCAAAACGTTTTTCGTTCACCAAAGGAGTCAACATGAACGCCAAAACAACGAAACATGCGGACACTGCCGAGACGCCCGAGACGACAATGACCGCTTTTACAACGCTCCTCAAGAGGAACGTTGAACGAATGGTGGATTTACAGAAAGCAACCTTGGACACAGTAAGCCATCAGAATGCCGACGTTATGGAAACCATGCGCCATACGCTGAGAGCAATCCCGGCCGCGCCGCCAGAGCTTTTCAGTCTTGCCCAACAGGGTGTGGAAGGATGGATCGGCGCGCAGAAGAGCATTCTGGATTGGATCGGTCAACAGACAGCGCAGGTGGTACACGCAACCGAGCATAACGGCTCCGCGCCCCTTTCCGCCGCCAAGCTGAGTGAATTTGTGCAGCAAGCTGCCGAGCAGAGTGTTGCGACACAGAAGACGATCCTTGATTTTGCTGCAAAGCAGAATAAGGCTGTTACCGAAGCCATTCAGCGCCAAGTTGGTGTACAGGGGACGCCGGTGGCTGCGGTGACCGAGTCCATCCATCGCGGAGTTGCCACGCTGATTGATGGCCAAAAAACATTCCTCGATACCGCGATGAAGATGACGAAGGCAGCCAGAAGCTGACAGTTGAGAGTACCGGTGAAGCCGGTGGACCAAAGCCGGCGCGAGAGGTATCGCGATGAGTGAGTCCAATAATGACGGCAAACCGTTCGATCCGTTAGAAGCCTGGCGCGGGATGCGGAATATAGGCATGGATGCCTGGGCTAAAGCCATGACGGAGGCGGTCAACTCGGAAGAATACGCCAAGACCAGCGGGGCCATGATGGATGCGTATTTGACCGCCTCAATTCCTCTTCGAGAAGTGCTCGAAAAAGCGATGGCGCAGGCGCTGCAGCAGATGAACATGCCGACCCGTGCCGATTTCATCAGTCTGGCCGAGCGATTGACGCAGGTGGAGATGAGTTTAGACGATATGGACGCGAAGCTGGAAGAGATTGCTAAGCGCCCGGTGGACCCTGTGGCCGCCAAGCCGCCACCCAGCAAGGCAGCACCCGCGAAGGCACGACGCAGGGAGGCGAAAAAATAATGACGCCCGTTTCCGTTGGAATCGAGGATTTTGCAGCCGCCGAGTTCGCGAAGGCCGAGCAGATGCTGCGGCGCGCCAGCAAAGTCCTCACCACCAAGGCCCAGATCGCCCAAACTCCCAAGCAACAGATTTGGGCGCTCAATAAGACCAAGCTCTACCGCTATATTCCCGTAGTCCCGGCCGAACAGCGGCACCCGGTTCCGCTGTTGCTGGTCTTTGCGCTCATGAACCGGCCCTCCATTCTCGACCTGCGGCCAGGCCACAGCTTTGTCGAGTTCATGGTGTCGCAGGGTTATGACGTCTATCTGCTGGATTGGGGAGCGCCTGGCCCGGAAGACCGGAATCTCAAGTTCGACGACTATGCGCTGGACTATCTTCCGCGCGCAATCCGCAAGATGAAGAGTGTTTCGGGCGCCACCGAGTTCAGCATGCTGGGCTGGTGCATCGGCGCGATTCTAGCTACGCTTTACGCGGCGGTACGCCCGGACGATGGACTGCGCAATCTGTTGTTACTCACCGCGCCGCTCGATTTCTCCAAGAAAGAGAAAATCACGTTTGCGAGGTGGACGGACGAGCGCTATTTCGACGTCGACAAGACGCTTGCGATGTTCGACAACATGCCGGCCGAAATGATCGAATACGGCGCGAAAGCTCTGAAGCCGGTCGAGAACTACGTCGGCAACTATCTTCGGCTGTGGGACAACCTCGAAAACCCGACGGTCGTCGAATCGTGGCACGCCATGAACACCTGGGTAACCGATAACATCCCCATGTCCGGCGCGGCGTTTCGCCAGTTGATTGTCGATTTATACCGCAACGACCGCCTGATGCAGGGCACCTGGATGGTGCGCGGTGAACTTGTGGACGTGAGCCGTATCAAAGCCAACCTGATGACCGTCATCGCCGGCAATGACCACATCACTCCGGCTTGTCAATCGGAAACGCTGCAGGACAAAGTCAGCAGCAAGGATAAAGAATTGTTTCGCATTCGAGGCGGCCACATCGGCATTATGGCGGGCAGTGACGCCGCCAGGAACACCTGGCCGCATATCGATGCCTGGTTGGAGAAACGGTCAGGCAGATAGAAAGTCAGTGACATTATGAACATTCGTGATTCGATCGCAGTCGTAACCGGAGCGGGCAGCGGAATCGGCTATGCCGTTTCTATGGAGCTGGCGCGGCGCGGCGCGAAGCTGATTGCCATGGTCGATCGCTCAGACCATGTTTTGGAAACCGCCAAGTGCGTGCGGAATGCCGGCAAGTCCGCCGTTCATACGTTTCAGGGCGACACCACCGAGCCGAAGTTTCGCGAAAGCGTCTTCGATTCCGTGTGTGAGATGTGCGGGCCGCCCAACATTTGCGTGCCGGCCGCCGGCATCGCTCGCGACGCATTGGCGGTCAGGATGAACAAGGAAACGCTACAGCCGGAAATCTACCCGCTCGACACGTTCCGCCAAGTAATCGAGGTGGATCTCGTCGCTCCCATTTATTGGGCGCTGGAGATGCTGGCCCGCATTGCCAAAGAGCGGTTTGCCGCCGGCTTGAAGCGCTGGCAGCCCGAGGAAGGCACCCAGGGCGTAGCGGTATTCATCGGCTCTATCTCATCAGCGGGCATTAAGGGACAGATCGCCTATTCGGCTTCCAAGGCGGGACTGGAAGGGGCGGCAAACACGCTCGGCAAAGAAGCCAGCTACTACGGCGTGCGCTGTGGTGTCATACACCCCGGCTTTACCGACACGCCGATGGTTCGCGCACTGGGCGAAGACTATATCCGCAAACATATATTGCCGGAAACGCAACTGGGGCGGTTGATCAAACCGGAAGAGATTGCGGATGCCATCTGCTTCATGGCATCGAATTCGGCGGTCAGCGGCCAGCTTTGGGCGGATGCTGGCTGGCACCCGTCCGCAGCCTAACAGGGCTACCTAGGTAAGGTAGATCCCGCCGTTCACGTTGATCGTCTGGCCGGTGATATAGTCCGCATCGGCAGCCAGGAAGGCCACCGCTTTAGCGACGTCTTCTGAGCTGCCGAAGCGGCCCATCGGAATGCGGCTCTTGATTTGGTCTTGAACGCTCGCCGCGACGTTGTTGAACATGTCCGTCATGGTGAAGCCCGGCGCGACGGAGTTCGCGGTAATGTTGTACTTCGCTAATTCGAGGGCAATCACCTTCGTGAACGACATCATCCCGCCTTTGCTGGCAGCATAATTGGCTTGGCCAAAATTGCCCGCTTCGGCCGAGTACGAGCTGATATTGATGATGCGCCCGAACTTCTGTTCGATCATCGAAGGAATCGCCGCACTCGTTGTGTAATACGGGCCGTCGAGGTTGACGCGCATCACTTCGTGCCATTCTTCATCCGTGAGCTTTCTGATGGAGTGGTCACGGGCAATGCCGGCGTTGTTCACCAGGATGTCTAACCGGCCCCACTCCTCCACCACCCGTTTCACCACGTCGCGCGCGGTAGTCGATTCACCCACGTGACCTTGAACTAAAATAGACCGGCGACCCATGGCGCAGATTTCTTTTACGACCTCTTCCGCCTCGTGCAGCGCCGCGTTGTAGTTAACTGCCACGTCCGCCCCGCGCCGCGCTAGTTCTAGCGCAATCGCGTGACCGATGCCGCGGGATGCGCCCGTTACCAGGGCGCATTTGCCGGCCAACGTGCCGATTCCGTTTCCATTACCGTTTCCGTTAGTTTCATGCATGGTTTTTCTCCGTTTCTATAACCGTTCGAAAATTGCGGCGATTCCCTGGCCGCCGCCGATACACAGTGAGACCAGAGCATACTGGCCTTGAATGCGGTGCAGTTCGTAAAGCGCCTTGACGGCGATCAGGCAGCCGCTGGCGCCGATGGGATGTCCGAGTGCGATCGCACCGCCATTGGGGTTGGTCCGGTCG